>CAZPYZ010000233.1:0-6813 GCA_964590215.1 uncultured Dehalococcoidia bacterium
ATTGCCACGCCGCCCACCCCGGTGGTTCCCCACCTCCTGCGGCTCGCAATGACCGGGGCGCAAGAACGTGGCGGGCACCCGGGCCGTCGTGGTGGACGGTGCGCCTGCGGGCGTTCCGCGGTTCTCTCTAGCCCCCGAAGAACTTGCCCGGGACCGGCACCCCCTCGATGTGATAGTTCTCCGCCGACCCCGACGGCAGCGGGCGGCCATCCGGCCCCAGGCGCATCGCTTCGCCCTCGCCCCGCTTCGGGCGCTGCCCTGCGCCGACCCGCAGGATCATCAGGTTCCCCGGGCCCGTGTTCAGGTAGCGGTAGTAGGCACCCCTGGGAAGCATGATGCCCTGGTACGGTCCCAACACCGTCTCGGTCCCGTTTTCATCGAAGAAGGTGACCTCTCCCTCCAGCACGATGAACGCGTGGTCTTCGTTGCGGTGGGTGTGGAGGGCGTTCTCACCACCCTCGGCGTTCATCTTGGTGGCGACCCAGAGCATATCCGTCTCGGATACCGTGGTGCTGATGCGACCGGCCGAGAGGTATGGGGTTTTCAGGGAGAAGACGCTGGCCTTGGGCTTCGCTTCGGTCTGGGTTTGAGTTGCCATTATTCCTCCTCTTTATTGCTGCTGGGAGTGACAGGCCCCCCCGCCTGTCCTAGCAGCCGGGGGCGGCTGTCCTCCAAACCGGTTCTGTTATCCGAGCTGGGGGGGCGCCTGCAAGCCGTACAAACGCACCACGTTCTCCCGCAGCACTTTGCGCAGCACCTCCTCGGGGGCATCCGCCAGATCCTGCGCGATAACCTGGCGGGAGTTGGGCCAGGTGGAGGCGTCGTGGGGGTAGTCGCTAGACCACATGCTGTTGTCCGTACCAAACCGGGAGAGGAGGTAGGCGCCGGGCGGGTCGTTGATGAAGGTGCAGTAGACCTGGCGGTTGACGTAAAAGCTCGGTAGTTCACTGATGGCGATGGGCCGCCTTGGGCCAAAACGCTTCACATACCGGTCCCATTGATGGACCACAAAGGGCAGCCAACCGAGCTCGTTCTCCACCAGGACGAATTTCAGGCGCGGGTAGCGTTCGAGGACGCCCGAGAAGACGAGGTCGAAAATGGAGGTCATCGCGTCGTGGACCTTGGTGTTGACGCTGTTGCGGTGGGCCTCCATGCCCGACTGGTCGGTGGAGCGAAAACGGCTGTAGTTGAAGCCGCTGAGGATGTGGAGGTTGATGGGTGCCTCCAGGTCCTGAGCCGCGGCCCAGAGATCCTCATAGTGGTCAGTGGTGAAGCGCAGGTGCTCCGGGGGGACCTGCCAGATCATGCCCCCGATCAGGCCCATCTTCCTGGTGCGCTCCAGCTCTTTGACCGCCGCTTTGATGTTGTAGCAGGAGATCATGGGGATGCCCCAGAGCCGGCCGGGCGCCGCCGAGCAATACTCGGCCATGTAGTCGTTGCCGGCCTGGAAGGCCGCCTCCTGGGCCTCGCGGTCCTCTACCGCGAAGAGGCGCAGTCCCAGGGTGTGATAGAGCACTTCGCCGCTGACACCATCGGTTGCCATCTCCTGGACCCGCAGCTTGGGGTCCTCGCCGCCGGGGTTCTTGCCTCCTCGAGGGCCGAATTTCGGGAGCTTGCTCGCCAGCGCGGCGGGTAGCCGCTCTTCCCACAGGTCCGGCGGCTCCATGATATGGGAATCGGAGGAGACGATTGCCTCCGTAGCCAGGAAATCCTGGATTGTCCCCGCCTGAGTGATGGTCGCCATGATGTTCCTCCTGCGGGGGCAACGCCCCGCTACAAGATTGAGGCCTACTTGCTCAGCCAGCTGTCGACGATGGGCCAGCCCATGGTGCCAACCTGCGGCCGGTAGTTCCTGAGGTGCGGGTGCCAGAAGTTCCACACCGCCCCGTAGTATAGTCCAGTCCCGTACACCATCTCCACACTGATGTACTTGGCGATGTCCCGCAGCAGCCTCAGCCTCTTGTCAGGGTCCGGCTCGCGGCGCTGGGCGGCCAGGAGCTCTGCCACTTTGAGGTCCTTAAAGCCGTGGTAGTTGGTGGAGGAGTCGGGATGGAACCGGACGTGCAGCCCGCCGTCGACGTCGCCGAAGTTAGTGAGGGTCGAGATGGGGTAGAGGTGGAAGACGAAATCGCCCTTGTCTCGTTGGGCGCTCAGGTCCACACGCTCAATGGGTTTCAGGGTCACCCGGATGCCGGCCTTCTTGAACTGGGCCTGGAGCAGCTCGTGCTGGGTGGCATGCTTGTCGCTGATGGCCGGCGCATAGGGCAACTCGATGTCGAGGCCGTCGGGGAACCCGGCTTCGGCCAGCAGTTTTCGGGCTGCTTCCGGGTCATGGCGCAGCATCTGCCGGATCTCTTGCTGGGTGAACAGTTCAGCGGGCGCTGAGTTCAAGGCCCATCCGCCCTTACCGCCGTTGAGCACCTGGAGGTACTCATCCCGGTCCACCGCGAGGGAAAAGGCGCGCCGCACCCGCACGTCATTCATGGGGGCCCGGCGGCTGTTCAGGTACAGCACCTGGGGATGCCGTTCCATGTACTCGAAGGCCACTGGAGCGGGCTGCATCGCCTCGATCTCCTTGGCCGCCGTCGCCGTCTCCGCTTCGATCCAGTCGATCTGCTTGGTCTGGAAGGCCGCGGCAGCGGCCGACCGGTCCCGCAGGATGAGCATGCGCACCTCGTCTATGTACGGCTTCCCGGTCTCCCAGTAGTTGGCGTTCTTCTTCCACACCAGGCGGGTTCCCTTCTGGGACGCGTTTACGTCCAGTTGGAAGGGTCCGGTCCCGACTATGCGGTCCTTAAGGTGGCCGTCTTCCAGGTAGATCTCCTTCGGCACGATGGGGTTGTAGTCGGAGGCGGAGTAGTGCAGGAAGGGAGCATAGGGCTCTTTGAACCGTACCACCGCGGTGTTAGGGCCGTCGGCTCGCACCTCCTCCATCCCCTCGAAGATCTGGCGGAACTCGCCAGGCGGGAGGTTCTTGAACTCGCCGCTGCGGGCCCAGTACTCGTAACTCCATTTAACGTCCGCTGAGGTGAGTTCCCTCCCATTGACTGGAGGCAGCGGGGCGAACATCACGCCCTGTCGCAGGTGGAAGGTGAAGGTCTTAGCGTCAGGAGACACCTCCCATCGCTGGGCCAGCTCGGGACGGAGGATGAGGTCCATATAGTCGACCCCAGGGCCGTACTTGTAGCCTAGGAGGCTGTTGTAGGCTAGCGGCTGACTGTTCCCCCCTGGCTGGGTCTTGCCCCCAGAGGTCAGGTCCCAGTCCCTCGGCTCATTGCTGACGGGTAGGTTTAGCACGCCGCCTGAGCGGGGTTGTTCCACCGCGGCTGGGGCCGGGGCCGCCGCGGGGGCCGGACCGCAGGCCAGAACGATCCAAAGTCCAAGGCCTAAAACAGTCCGAAGTCCAAGGTCCAACGTCCAACGTCGGATAGGCTTGCTCTCAGTTCTCATGTTCGTCTCCTTGTGTCGGTCCATCGACCAACTCCCAGGGTCCAACGTGCGCCGGACCTCTCGTTGGACTTTGGACTTTGGACTTTGGCCTCTGGACCTACTTGTCGACCCACACGTCTGCCACGTTAATCCCCGACAGGTTCCAGTTACGGTAGTAGTTTTTGACGTAGGGATGCCAGAAGTGGGTGAGCGCCTCGGTGTAGAAGCCAAGGCTGTGCGCTTGCTCCACGACACGCGCTGCGGCCTTCCGGATCAGCTCCCGCCGCTTGGTAGGGTCCGCCTCCCGACGCTGGGCCTCGATGATCTCGGTCAGCGCTGGGTCGTCGGTGCCGCTCCAGTTCCTGGATGCTTTGGGGTCGAAGTAGGCCAGCGCGCCGTCCGGATCCCACCGCTGAGTGGAGCCGCTGCGGATGATGAACTCAAAGTTGGCAACGCGCAGGTTCCGGGTGTAGGTCGAGCGTTCCGTGTTCTTCATCTCAAGGTTGATGCCCCCCTTCTTCACCTGGGTCTGCATCAGCTCGAGCATGGTGACGAACGCCTGCCCTTCGGTCAGCCCTGCGTATTGGATCTCTACGGGGACCCCGTCAGGATACCCCGCCTCCGTCACCAGGCGCTTTGCCTCGGCGGGGTTGTAAGGCATCAGCTTTCGTATCTCGTCCTGGGTAAAGTACCCGGTGAACACGGCAGGCATCTGCCATTCCCCTTTACCCTTCTCCATGACCTTGTTGAGCTCGTCCCGGTCGATGGAGAGGGCCAAGGCCTTTCGTATTCGGACGTCGTTCAGCGGGGGCTTTCGGTGGTTCAGGGCAACCATGCGGGGATAGCCCGTCTGGTACTGCAGCGCCATGGCGTTGGAGTTGGCCCGCTTGACGTCCTCGGCGGAGCCCGATGCGACGTCCTGCAACAGGTCGATCTGCCTGGCTTGGAAAGCCGCGTTCTCCGTTGCGTCGTCCGTGATCACCAGCCACCGCACCTGGTCCAGGTAGGGCTTCCCGTCCTCCCAATAGTTGGGCTCCTTGTGGAAGACCCACCGGGTGCCCTTTTGAGAGGCCTCCTTGTTGAGCCGGTAGGGTCCTATCCCTAGGAGGTTGTCCTGCAGCTTCCCTTCCAAGCCGTAGAGCTCCGGAGGCATGATGACGTTCCAGTCCGCGCCCGCATAGTTGATGAAGGGGGCGAAGGGCGTCTTGAAGTGAACGGCCACCGTATAGCGATCCGGCGTCTCGATCCGGTCTACGCCCTCAAACATGAAGTTGTACTCGGAGGGCGGCAGGCTCTTGTCCTGGAACTCCCCGGTTCGAGACCCGTACTCATAGCTCCATTTCACATCTGCTGCAGTCAGCTCCCGTCTGTTGAGGGGGGGCGTGTCCGCGAACTTGACTCCCTTCCTGAGGTGGAAAATGAAAGTGCGAGCGTCTGTTGCGACCTCCCAGCGTTCGGCAAGCTTTGCCGCCAGGATACCCTCGTTGTAGTCGATACCGGGCCCGGTCTTGTAGGTCAGCAGCGTCCCGTAGGCCATGGCAGCCCCGTAGGAATTAGGGACGCTCTTGGAGATGGTCATGTCCCAATTGGTGGGGTCATTGCTGACGGGCACGTTGAGGACGCCGCCGTACCTGGGGGTCGGAGCGGCCTGGTCGACGGCGACGGGCGTCCCCTGCTGGGGCGCGCTGCAGGCAACCGCCAACCACAACGCTGGTGCCATCATCCATGGTTTGCGGAACATCCGAGGCCTCCTTTCCGGCTTCGCGTACAGGTAGTACGCGCTTCAGCGCGAGGGGGTGGTTGCGGCCCATCCCACCGGCAGCGCGTTAAAGGGCGCATCACGAACAAGGCACCCGCCGCAGCGGGGCTGCCAAGAGGCCGCAGGCACGACAAGCCCCACCAGAAGTCCGGCTGGAAAACGGCAACGGTGGCACCGGGCGGACGCGACCCTGCCTGGGAGCGCAGCCTTCCAGGCTGCCCGGGCGAGGGCCGTGGGGCAGGCAAGGTACCTGCGCTCCCAGGACTCGGCTTCCCGGACCGGACTCCTAGACACTCGCCGCCGTCACCGAGCTCAGGGCCGGCAGGTTATAGAGCCGGGCGACGTTTTCTCGCACCAGCTTGGCCCGCGCCTCGGCCGGGAGATGCCCAAGATCTCGAGCGATGAACTCCCGCGATCGCGGCCAGGTCGAGTTGGGATGGGGGTAATCGTTGGACCACATGCAGTTGTCCAAGCCCCAGTGGGGCAGCAGCCAGCCTCCCGGAGCATCGTTAAAGAAGGTGACGTAGACTTGGCGGTAGAAATACTCGCTGGGAGGCATGGTTAAGGTTGACTCCGCGGTCCCCCTGCCGGCGTACTTGTCGTACTGGTGCAGCACGAAGGGGATCCAGCTGATCTCGTTCTCCACGATGACGATCTTGAGCCGGGGGTAGCGCTCCAGTACCCCTGAGCCGATGAGGTCGCCCAGGGCGTTGGAGGCATAGAGCAGCTTGCTGTTCACCGCGGTTCTGAAGGCCTGCACCACGCTCCGTCTTTCTCCGCCGGCGCCCCTGCGAGGGCCGTAGGGCTCCCCCGTCAAGATGTGGAGGTGGACCGGCATCGTCAGGTCCTGGGCTGCCGCCCAGAATCGATCGTAGTGGTCCGTGTCGAAGGAGAGGGCTGTCGGGGGGACCTGCCAGATCAGGGCGCCTCGCAACCCGCCCCGCTTGCATCGCTCCAGTTCCTGGATGGCATGGTCGATGTCGTAGGTGGAGACCATCCCGATGCCGAAGAGCCGGTTAGGCGCAACCGAGCAGTATTCGAGGATCCAGTCGTTGTAGACACGGAAGCAGGCCTCCTGCAGCGCTGCATCACCGATGCTGAACTGGTCCAGCGCCAGGCTGGGGTAGAGCACTTCGCCGCTCACCCCGTCCACCGCCATCTCCTTCAAGCGCTCATTGGGGTCCCAGCCGCCGGGATGGGCCTGGAAGGGCCCGCCCACGGCTAGGGGCGGATAGACCGGGGCATCCTCTCGCAAGGCCTGCGGCAACCGGCTCTGCCACAAGTCGGGCCGCTCCACCACGTGGGAGTCTGCGGAGATCAGCAGTTCGCCCGCGCCGCCGTTGGTGACTCCCGCATAGGTCATGGGGCATCCTCCTCTTTCAGTTTGTCACCGCCGGCGTGCCCTAACTGGCCACTCATCACGCCAATGAGTGCCGCCCGGCTCCTGTAGGGGGCAGACCTGCGAGTCCGCCCTCGGCGCACACCCAGGTAGGCCCTACAAACCAACGCCACTCGTCACGGCAAGCGACCCCCTAGAAGCACGGCCGGAAAGCCGGTGACACGGGGGCTACGCCCCAGACCCCAGGTTCACGCAGCGGTCGTTTGCCCCGCCTCCCTCGACTGAG
>CAZPYZ010000234.1:0-6738 GCA_964590215.1 uncultured Dehalococcoidia bacterium
GGCACGAGGGACTGGCCGTCCCGGACCCTGCCGTCTCCCGTGCCCGCGCCTATCTGCGCGGCGTCTTCGGCTCCCGGATGGATGAAGAACGCACCTTCCTTCTCTATGCGTTGGCGCGTGTGGGGACGCCGGAGCGGGCCGAGGTCCTCGCCCTGTACCAGCGCACGAGGGCGACGCTCTCAGCACTGGGCCGTCGTTACTTGGCCTTGGCCCTGATCCAGATGGGCGACGCAGCGGCTGATGAGTATCGAGATGAGGCCCTGCACGA
Source organism: uncultured Dehalococcoidia bacterium (assembly GCA_964590215.1). Taxonomy (GTDB): domain Bacteria; phylum Chloroflexota; class Dehalococcoidia; order SHYD01; family SHYD01; genus CAZPYZ01. The sequence continues at coordinate 269 of CAZPYZ010000234.1, forward strand.
GCTGAACGCAACCGTCATGCCAACGGCCAACGGAAATCACTGGGAGGAGCCACGGACCGATAGGTACACCTACCAGAGCCCCCGGCTGACGACCCTGGCGTTGCTAGCTCTGGTGCGTGCGGCGCCGGACCATCCCCTAATCGAAGAGACGGTCCGATGGCTGGCGACGATACCAGAGGCTGGAAGACAGGGCCCCGACACGGACCGGGCTATGGGAATCCTCGCCCTTTCCGAGTACATGGCGCGGACAGGTGAGCTGACGGCAGAGTACGGCTATCAAGCCACAGTCAACGGCCGGGAAGTCCTTAGCGGCCGCTTCGAAACCACCACTGCCGCGCTGTCCCACCAGAAGGATGTGCCCCTCTCAGCCCTTACCCTCGGCGGCCAGAGTGTCCTTACGTGGCTGAGGGACTTTGCCCGGCCCGGCCGTCTCTACTACAGTGCCCACCTCCGGTACCTGACACCCGCCCGAGAAGTCGAGGCGCTGAACCGGGGGATCGCGGTGTCTCATGAGTACTCCCATTTAGATGACCCCAACAAGCCCATCGGGCGTGTCAAGCTGGGCGAGACAGTGCGGATCAAGGTCACGGTGATGGCGCCCCAAGATCTCTCCCACGTCGTGGTACACGACTTCCTTCCAGGAGGACTGGAGCCAATCGACCCGCAGCTCAAGATTACCGACGTCCGGGTGGTAGCCCAGCTAGAAGCGGAGCGACGCAAAGCCGCGGGAGACCAGCCAGCGGGCGGGTGTATGGCGCCGTGGTACTCCTGGTACTACAGCCCCTGGCGGCAGGTCGACCTGCGGGACGACCGGGTAACGCTGCAGGCCGAACGGCTGGGTCGGGGCCTCTACGAGTACATCTACTATGCGCGGGCCACGACGGCGGGGGAGTTTTTCATCCCACCGGCGTATGTTCACCAAAGCGTCTTCCCGGACGTGTTCGGGCGGAGCGACAGCGGGCGGTTCGCGGTCGAGCCGTAGCGCGCCGAGTACCAGGAATGACGCTGGCCGGACCGCCGCCCGCTGTCATTCCACGAAAAATGGCCTTTTGCCCCACCCCGCTTTGGTGGGTCCGCCCACCCACTCCTTCGAGTTCCTCAGGACGGCGCCTCGGGTGCTCCGCGGCTTTGCGGCCCCGCCCTATCATGTTCATACGCAAGAGAATGGCACAGGGCCAGGCGGCTGGCCTGGAGTGCCAGGTCTGAGGTGCTCGGGGCGAGGGCACCTTCCCTTACCACCGTTCGAGGCCGTTCGGGCTGCGCGGAGCCGACAGCCGTGATCCGGCATGGCGGTAGTAGAAGGCCAGCCCAACGAAGACCATGACGAACCCGGTGGCCCCGACGACCACCCAGGTCCTGATGAAATCCGTGCGCTCCCCCTCCATTTCCTCCGTGACCCGCGTCTTTTCGTCGGCCGACCATGGCTCGATTTTCTTGAACCAGTAGGCGTGGTGGTCGCCCAGGGAACTGGTGTGGGGTGGTTCTGTCCAGTCCAGGTCTCTGGTGTACTGCCGGGGCACGTAATGGTAGGTGTAGAAGCCGAGGCTGATGACCGCAAGGAGATAGCCCGCGCTGAGGCTCGCCACAAACCGGCGGGGGGACCGTGCCGGGCGGGCGCCCGTTAACAGGACAGGCAGGGCGCCGAGCACCCCTGCGAGGGTGACGAAAATGAGAGCGTGGTAACCGAGCCAAAAGCCCCGTGTTGTGGCATCGTCCACGGGAGGCATTATAGAATCAGGCCCGGCTTGCTGCCGGGCCTGTGTATTCGTTGAGGCTCTCGAAACGAAGGTTGACGCCCTCGGGGTATCTCAACGAACGGTCATAGTGCGATGGCGCTCCTCCGGCGCGCCTCCTCCGCCTCCCTGAGACTGAGAGAAACTCCGCAGGCGTAGCAGCGGTAGCCCACAGCCTTGGACTCATCCCCCATGTCTTCCACGCGGTCCCACCGAGGGACCATCACCAGGTGGGGGCAGTTGGTATCGCCGACGGGGTCGAACACTTGGTCTGGCCGATGGTCGGCCTTCTCGGGAGTTTCCTTGCCGCCAAAGACCTTCGGCAGTTTCATCGCCCACCTCCTTTCTGCCTGGTGATTGACAATAACATCCTACGCTGGAGGACGATCGAGGTCAAGGTCGTCCGGCCATGCTATAATCGGCCCGTGCCCAAGCGGACGTACCAACCCAAGCGTATCCCTCGAAAACGGGAGCATGGTTTCTTGGCGCGCATGAGCACCCGCCAGGGACAAGCGATCATCAGGAACCGCCGGCAGCGAGGACGGAAGCGGCTGACGGTAGTCTAACGTTCCCGAAAGAGAAGCGGCTCCGAAAGCGATCGGAGTTCGCGGCGATTTATTCCCGCGCTCGGTCCTGGACCCACCCCTTGCTGGTCTTGAGAGCGCTTCCCAACCAGAGACCAAATACCCGTTTCGGCTTTGCGGTGGGGAAGCGGGTGGGGAGCGCAGTAGTCCGCAACCGTCTCAAGCGCCGGCTCAGGGAGGTGGTGAGGCAATTACCCGTTGGCCCTGGGTTCGACGTAGTTATTACCGGCAGGCCGCCAGCCCGGGAGAGCAGCTACCAGGAAATCCGCAATGCCCTGGTGGAGTTGTTGCGGCGGAGCCGGCTGTTGGATCCTCACCCTGACCCGCTCCCGAGGGGAGAGGCGAGTACGAGGAATGCGGTCCCTGGCACTTAACGCAATTCGGTTGTACCAACTGACCCTCTCGCAGATTGGTCCTCCTTCCTGCCGGTACGTCCCTAGCTGCTCGCAGTACGGCTATGAGGCCATCCACCGCTACGGAGTCGGAAGGGGGGGCTGGCTGGCCTTGAAGCGCATCGCACGTTGTCACCCTCTTCATCCCGGCGGCTATGATCCGGTCCCTTAGTTCCCCTCCTTCGGAGGAAGTGAGGAAGTCAGGGACCTCCCAACCTTCCCCTCGAGATTCGTCGCGGGCGTTCAGCACGAGGGTATTTAGCGTGGTGCTCTGCCTGGCTTTGCTCTTCCTGGTCGCGGCCTGCACGGGAGCACCGCAGGACGGGTGGCCCGGCGTCACGGTGTCCGGCAACCGGACTTATGCGCTGATTCCGGGCTTCAAGCTGCTGGCGCTGAACCGCGAGGCCCGGAGCGGGGCCGAGGCTTTCCCAGCCCGCGGTGAGTGGCAGTTCCCCCGGGAAAAGGATCAGAAGCTCAGTGGCACCTACTCCACCCCCGTTCTCGTTGATGGCACCATCTACATCACCACCTATGCCCTTGGCGGCCTCTTTGGCCGGCTCTACGCCATCAATGCAGAGAACGGCGAACTCCGCTGGGAGTTCAGCCCCGGTGGCACCTCCAGCAGCATCGTGTCCAGCCCAACGGTGGTCGACGGCACTGTCTATCTCGGATCAGCTGACCACAAGGCATACGCTATAGACGCCGCCTCAGGCCAGAAGAAGTGGGAGTTTGAAACGAAGAACAAGGTGTGGGCAGGGGTGCGGGTCGACGGATCTGGTGCTTACGTGGCTTCTTTGGACCATCATGTCTACGCGCTTGACCGAGCCACAGGCAAATTGCGATGGCAGTTCAAGACGGGCGGCCCCATCGCATCAACCCCAGCCTACGACAAGGAAACCCTGTACTTCGGCTCTGGCGACGGGACTTTCTATGCATTGGATACGTCCACGGGCTCTCCGCGGTGGGTGTTTCATTCGGGCGGCTGGCTCTGGGGGACCCCCCTGGTGCGGAACGGGGTTATCTACGCGGGGTCCCTCGGGAAGCGCGTGTTCGCTCTCGATGCATCGACGGGCCGTCCGAAATGGGTTCAGCCCTTTGAGACCTTCGGCGCCGTAAGCGCGACCCCCGTAATGGTTCCCGAGAGCGAGCTGCTGGCCGTGGCGGACCAAAGCGGACGCGTCTACGGCCTGAACCCAGAGACCGGATCCCGCCGGTGGGGAAGGGACTATACAACCGATCCTCAGGCGCCTATCCACGCCGCCCTCGCCACAGACGGCAGCCGCGTCTACACCATGTCACTGAACCGCAAGGTTGTCGCCCTCAACGGTGTGGACGGCCGCCCCGACTGGACGTGTCCCACCGGCGGGGACCAGATATGTCGCTAAGGCCGTCCAGTATGTCCGTCGGTCAGTGTATCAGTGCCCATACGGAGGTGGGGCGGTCCGTTGTTGAGAGACTGACTTGCAGAACGACTGAGAGCCTATGAAATGCCACAATTCGTAACGGACGCCTGGAACACCGTTTTCTTCCAGCCCATGTTGAACGGGCTGATCCTCCTCTATGGTCTCTTCTTCGAGAACTTTGGCATCACCGTCATTGTCTTCACTATCCTGGTGCGGATCATCATCCTGCCCCTCACGATGCGCCAGCTCCACGCGGCCAAGGCCATGTCCCGGCTACAGCCCGAGATGGCCAAGATTCAGAAGCGCTACGCCAACGACCGGCAGAAGCTGAGTCAGGAGCAGATGAGGCTCTACCGAGAGCATGGCGTCAATCCTCTGGGCTGCGCTGTGCCGACGTTGATCCAGTTCCCTGTCTGGATCGGCTTGTATCAGTCCATCCAGTTGGCCCTGGCGACCCGGCCCGAGGACTTCATGAGCCTGTCCGAGCACCTGTACAGCGGGCTGCCCCAGGTTCACGAGCTGGTGCCCCTGAATAGCCGGTTCTTATGGCTGGACCTCGGGCTTCCTGACCCCTTCTATGCGTTCCCCATCCTCGTGGGCGGAAGCATGTGGATCCAACAAAAGATGGCGACGATGCCCACGGACGACCCACGCCAGCAGCAGATGAACATGACGATGCAGTGGATGATGCCGATGATGTTCGGCTTCTTCACTGTGAGCTTCTCCAGCGGGCTGGCGCTCTACTGGTTTATTTCCAATATCATTAGCATCGTCATCCAGTATTTCGTCACGGGATGGGGTTCCCTCACCTGGTTCACCGGGGGAAAGATTTCAACAGCAGTTGCATCGGACGGTCGCGCCTCGGCAGAGCCCGCCGAGGTCGAAGCAGCCGTCGCTCCGGAGCGGGAGCGGCGGGAGAGAAGGCGTGCCAATGGAAAGCCTAGAGGTAAGCGCAAGGTCGGTCGACGAGGCCATTGATATCGCCCTCGAGCAGCTGGGGGCGAAGCTGTCTGAGGTGGAGATCGTTGTCCTGAGCCGGGGGCGTGCCGGTATCCTCGGTGTCGGTGCCGAAGACGCCCGAGTCCGCGTCAGTAAGCTCGAGGTCGGCCGGACCCGTATGTCTATGCCCAACTTCCCGCCCAGGCCCCCCGTGGTGACCTACGCGACGGAGGGGGAGCGCCAGCCGCAACAGGAAGAGGAAGGACCTCCAGAGCCGAAGTCCATTGAGGAGCGCCGCCCCTTTGAGGAGAGACGGCCATCACCGCGCCCCCGGCCCGTTCCCAGCGGAGGGGCCAGCTCCGCTGCTGGGAGAGAGGTTCTGTCGGGGCTGCTCGAGCGGATGGGCTTCCAGGTAGAGGTGATGGAAACGGAGCCCCCGGTACCGGCGGCTCCATCAAGTGGGACGGTCGTCGCCTTCGATATCCGAGGCGACGACCTCGGCGTGCTCATCGGCCGGCGAGGACAAACTCTGTCCTCGCTGCAATACCTGATTAACCTTATGGTTAACCGCCACTTGCAAGACCCTGCCGTCATCGTGGTCGACGTCGAAGGGTACCGCGCACGGCGCTATCAGTCGTTGCGCGGGCTGGCCCAGCGCATGGCCGACCGGGTACGTAGCAGCGGCCAGCCCGTAACGCTGGAGCCCATGAATGCCGCCGAGCGCCGCATCATTCACATGGCGCTCCAGGACTACCGGGACGTGACCACCCAGAGCGTTGGCGAAGGGGACAGCCGCAAAGTCTCCATAGTGCCGCGTCGCGGCGGCAGGGAAGCGCGGGGGGGAAACGCGTCGTGACGCTGTCGCCATCAGGTTTGTAGGGGCAGCACCGCATCTGCCAGGGCCTTTAAGGCGTCCACGTCCAAGGACGGGGGCTCCAGGATCATCACGAGCCGGGCGGCCTCCACTTTCGTAAAGGCCCGCACCCCCTCTGCTACCTCCTCCGCGGTTCCACAGACCGCGTCTCGGTCGATATTGAAGCGACCGCCGTAGTAGGGTCCCAGGTGGGCCTTAGCCAGAGCGATGGCGTCCGCCCGGTCTTTCCCAACGCTCACGCTGAGGAGTTTCCCGAACTCGAGCGTGGCGGGGTCGCGGCCCCGGTCTCGCGCGTACTCTTGCACCCGCCTGACCTTGGGAAAGAAGTCGGAGGGGGCCGCGACGGAGGTTGCGATCCAGCCGTCGGCCAGGTGCGCGGCGCGGCGGAGGGAGCGCTCGTGAGCGCCGCCGATGAGCATGGGCAGTGGCCGCTGCACCGGCAGGGGATTGATGACCACGTGCTCCAGCTGGGTAAAGTCGCCCTCGAAGCTCAGCGGCTTGCCGGTGGAGAGGAGTCGCAACAGGAGCAGACGTTCCTCCAACCG
>CAZPYZ010000235.1:0-6734 GCA_964590215.1 uncultured Dehalococcoidia bacterium
CTGCTCTGCCTCTGCATTATTTGCCTCCCTTGCAGGTCCAACGGTCCGAGGCCCAACTCCAGAGCATGCCGTCATTGGACCTTGGACCTCAGACCTTGGACCTTACTTGTCCAACCACGTCCCAACCAGCACGTCCAACCCCTCCTCGTGGAAGTTTACCCCAAAGCCCTTCACGTACGGCTGCCAGAACTCGTACTCGGTGCCGAAGTAGATCGCCCGTCCCAGCCACTTCGGCTCGCCGTTGATCATACGGACCGCCTGCTTGATGAGGGCCAGCCGCTTCTCCGGGTCAGCTTCCCGCCGCTGGGCTTCCAGCAGCTTCGCCAGTTCGGGATCGTTCACCCCATCGTAGTTGTTCCGGTTTCCGGGGTAGAACACTCCGTAGATGTAAGAGTCGACGTCGGCAACGACGTCTTTGCCTGTGATATTGATGCCGTGCTTCCCCGCCTTACGCAGGGTGGAGTACTCCGCGTAGGGCATCGCCTGAGCCTGGAGAGTGATGCCGACCCGCCTCATCTGGGCATCGAACAGCTCGAACCACTGGACCCAGTCCCTTCGCTCCGGCGGGAACTGGAAGGGGATGGTTACGCCGTTTGGATAGCCGGCCTGGGCCAGAAGGCGTTTCGATTCGCTGGGGTCGTAGCGGACGACTTGTTTGACCTCGTCGGAGGTGAAGATGCCTGCGACGCTGCCTGCCAGGGCCCAGCCCCCCTCACCCTCCGCTATGACTTTGATGAACTCGTCGGGATCGATGGCCAGGGAAACCGCCTGTCGAACCCTTGGATCGTCCAGCGGGGCCTGACGGTGGTTCATATACAGATGAACCGGCTCGGCCTTCGGAAACTTGAAGGCCACGGCCGATGGCACTGCCCGCAGCGCTTCCTGGGCCTCCCGTGGCGACAGGGCGGCGCCCAGGTAGTCCAGCTGTTTGGTCTGGAACGCCGCGATCGCCGAGGAGTCATCGGCGATGAGCAAGGACCGCACCCCATCCAGGTAGGGCCGGTCCGGGACCCAGTAATTGGGGTTACGTTTGACCACCCACCGGGACCCTTTCTGCGACGCCGCCTGGTCCCAGGAGAACATCCCGGTCCCGATGACGCGGTCCTTCAGATGCCCGTCTTTCTCGTAAATCTCCTTAGGAACGATGGCAGTGTAGTCGTTGGCCGCGTAGCTCAGGAACGGCGCGAAGGGCTCCTTGAACCGGACTACAACCGTGTATGGATCCGGCGTCTCGACCCGCTCCATCCCCTCGAACATCCACTCGAACTGGCCGGTGGGGAGTTTCTTCTCCTTGAACTCTCCGCTGCGGGAGTAATACTCGAAGGTCCACTTGACGTCGGCGGCGGTCAGCTCCCTGCCGTTGACGGGTTCCACGTCATGGAAGGTCGCGCCCCTGCGGAGGTGGAAGGTATAGGTCCGGGCGTCGGGGCTCACCTCCCAGCGCTCGGCCAGTTCCGGACGGAAGACCTTGTCCATGTAGCCGACGTCACCGCCGGCCCTGTAGCCCATCAGGCTCTCGGTCACCGTCCTGCCGAGGTCCGTCGTTCCGGCGGCCTTGCCGGCGTAGCTCAGGTCGAAGTCGTACGGGTCGTTTTGGACCCGCAGGTTCAAGACGCCGCCCTTCTTGGGCTGGCTGTCGCCGGTTGTCCGGTCGGCCGCCTGGGGAGCCGCACACGCGGCCAACGAGAGGCTCAGAATGATCGCCCAAGACATGCGCTTGTCCATCACCGCCTCCAACTAAACTCAGGACCGGCTGCACACAGGCTACTGGCGACTTACTTATCCAGCCACGTATGCACCAGCACGTCCCACCCCTCTTCATGGTAGTTCAACCCGAATCCCTTCACGTATGGGTGCCACAGCTCATAGTTCATCCCGAAGTAGAGGGCCCGTCCCAGCCACTTCGGCTCGCCGTTGATCATGCGGACCGCCTGCTTGATGAGCTGCATCCGCTTCTCCGGGTCGGCCTCGCGGCGCTGGGCCTCCAGGAGCTTCGTCAGGTCCGGGTCGTTGACGCCGTCGTAGTTATTCCGGTTGTTGGGGTAGAAAACTCCGTAGATATAGGAGTCCACGTCCGCCACCACGTCCTTGCTGGTGATATTGAGGTGATGCTTGCCGGCCTTCCGGTAGGTGGAGTACTCCGCGTACGGCATCACGACAGGTTGCAACGTGATGCCCACGCGCTTCATCTGAGCCGCGAACAGCTCGAACCAGATGATCCGCTCTTGGCCTCTGTCAGGAGGATATTCGAACGGGATGGTCAGGCCGCTTCCATACCCTGCTTGCTGTAGCAGCCGCTTGGCCTGCTCCGGGTCGTACCGGACGATCTCCTTGACCTCCTGGTCGCTGAGCATCCCTGCGAGCGTCCCAGCCAGCGCCCAGCCGCCCTCACCATCAGACATGACCTTGATGAACTCGTCGGGGTCCGTGGCCAGGGATATGGCCTGTCGCACCCGCACGTCATCCAGCGGCGGCTGCTTGTGGTTCATGTAGATGTGGATCGGCTCTGCTTTGGGATACTTGAACGCCACCGCGTCGGGAGCGCCGCGTAGCGTTTCCTGTCCCATCTTGACCGGTAGTTCTGGCCCCAGCCAGTCCAGCCGTTTGGTTTGAAACGCGGCGACAGCTGCCGAGTCGTCGGTGAGGATCAGCGCCCGTGCCTCGTCCAGGTATGGCCGGTCCGGCATCCAGTAGTTGGGGTTCTTCGTGGTGACCCAGCGGGTGCCCTTCTGGGATGCGCTCACGTTCAGGAAGAAGGCCCCGGTGCCGATGATCCTGTCCTTGAAATGGCCGTCGGCCGCATAGATCTCTTTGGGGACGATCGCCGTGTAGTCCGAGGCCGCATAGGTCAGGAATGGCGCGAAGGGCTCTTTGAAACGGATGATCACCGTATAGGGATCCGGCGTCTCGATCCGCTCCATGCCCTCGAACATCCACTCGAACTGAGCCGTGGGGAGTTTCTTCTCCTTGAACTCGCCCGTGCGGGAGTAGTACTCGAAGCTCCACTTGACGTCGGCTGCGGTTAGCTCCCTGCCGTTGACGGGTTCGATGTTATGAAACCGTGCGCCCTTTCGGAGGTAGAAGGTGTAGCTGCGGGCGTCGGGGCTGACCTCCCAGCGTTCAGCAAGCTCCGGACGGAACACCTTATCCATGTAGGCGACGTCTCCGCCGGCCTTGAAGCCCATCAGGCTCTCGGTGACAGTCCGCATGAGGTCGCCCGTGCCCGCCGCCTTGCCGGCATAGCTCAGGTCGAAGTCGTACGGGTCACTTTCATACCGCATGTTGATGACCCCGCCATACTTGGGCTGGCCGTCACCGGTTGTCCGGTCGGCCGCCTGGGGAGCCGCACACGCGGCGAAACCAAACGCGATAAGGAAGAGCCAAGACACGTGCTTCATGAGCGTCCTCCCTAAGGGCAACCATTTACCCTTCGGGCCGCGACCTGCGGCCCTGTTGCCACGATCTTATGCCCCCATAGCCGTGTGTCAAGCCGGGCTTGACAAGGCTGGGACGCCTGTGGGATTTTCTTGTAAACCGGGGCACCGATGGAGCACGGGCACTGCTGCCCGTGCGGCACAGGCGGGAGCGCCTGTGCTCCATTACGCCGGAGGTGAGGAATGCTCTCCAGAGAAGACAACGAGATCCTCTGCCGGGTCGGACCGGGCACCCCCACCGGCGATCTCTTTCGCCAGTACTGGATCCCCGCGCTGCTCTCCACTGAGCTGCCAGAGCCCGACGGGCCGCCGGAGCGGGTCCGCCTGCTGGGTGAAGACCTGGTTGCCTTCCGGGACACACGTGGACACGTGGGCATGCTGGCACACAACTGTCCCCACCGCGGCGCCTCCCTCTTCTTCGGCCGTAATGAGGAGAACGGCCTCCGCTGCGTCTACCACGGCTGGAAGTTCGACACAGCGGGCGCCTGCGTGGACATGCCCAATGAGCCTCCTGAGAGCAGTTTCAAGCACAAGGTGCGGGCGACCTCCTATCCCTGCGCCGAGCGCAGTGGCGTCATCTGGACCTACATGGGCCCCAGAGCAACGCCGCCACCCCTACCCGACCTGGAACCGAACATGCTGCCGGAGGGCCAGTACGAAGTAGCCAAAGTCTTGCGCGACTGCAACTGGTTCCAGGGCCTGGAGGGCGATATAGATACCAGCCACCTCGGCTTTCTCCACCTCGGCAAGGTTAAACCAGAGGACACCCAACCCAAGAGCTTCGACTTCTACACCGTCAACGATCGTGCCCCCCGCTACGCGGCCCTGGACACCGACTTCGGCACCTCCTACGGTGCCTACCGCCCTGCAGAGCAGGACACCTACTACTGGCGCCTGGCCCACTTCCTGTTTCCTTGCTTCACCATGATCCCCACCGGCGTCCTTGGGAAACAGGTGCTGGTGCGGGCATGGGCCCCTTTGGACGACGAGCACGTGATGTTCTGGTCGATGCTGCAGCCCAGCTCCCGCACCTTCGGCGACGGTGGCGCCGGGGCGGCGACCCGAGCGGTGGCGCAGGGTGCCCCCTATCCGCAGCCACCGGACCGACCTGCCTTCAACTGCAAGCCCAACGGCACCGGCCCTCTGGAGAAGTGGCGTCTGATCCAGGACAGGGAGAATGACTACCTAATAGACCGGGAGGTTCAGCGCGCCCGCAGCTTTACCGGCATTGATGGCATCCATACCCAGGACCAAGCCATCACCGAGAGCATGGGGACGATTTACGACCGTACCCACGAACACCTGGGCACCAGCGACATCATGGTCATCCGAACCCGCCGCCGGGTCATCAACGCCGCGAAAGCCCTGCGCGACCGGGGGGTCACCCCTCCAGGGGTGGACTCGCCCGAGGTCTACCGCGTCCGCTCCGGCGGCGTCATCCTCCCCCGGGACGCCGACTGGCTCGAGGCCACGACAGAGCTGCGCAAGGCATCTGTCTAGTGTCGCGTCTCCTACGTTCTCTGCAAATGTCCTTGCCAGCTCCACAGGCGGCGTCGGCCGCCGGATACCGGTATGACAAGGGCTCGTGCGTGATGTCATTGAGAGCCTGGAATGGATGAGCGTGTGAGCTCTGGCGCTTCGATCGGCAGGTTACCCCCACCCCAGATTGCCACGTCGCCCCCGCGCATTCCCCGCCACCTCCGCTCCTCGCAATGACGGTTTGGCGCCATTCTCGAGCGACGCGACACTAGAGAGGAGGCACCCGCTCATGGCCACACAACGGACACTGAAGAAAGTCCCGGTCTCGTTGATGAACGCCATCCACGACCTCCCCGTGGGTGTCCCGGAACGAGGGCTTCCTCAATTCGAAGCGGAACGAATTATGGCGTAAAGTGGGCGAGGAGATATTCACGCGGCACATGAACATTAACCTCTGCCAGCGGAGGTTATGGTAGACCCCACCATTGTGGGACACTGGGTCTATCCCGTTTCCATCACCGGCACTTGGACCCCATCTGCACAACATCAAGGCGGCGCGCTGAGTCCACGGCGTCCAAGGTCCAAGGTCCAAGAAGGGGACCACGTTGGACTTTAGACCTTGGACCTTGGACCGAAACAAAAAGGGAGGCACGCGATGCTTACGAAGGAAGAAAACGAGCTCCTGACACGGATCGGCCCCGGTACCCGGGGTGGCGACATGCTTCGCCGCTACTGGATCCCGGCCCTGCTGTCATGGGAACTGCCCGAGCCTGATTGTCCGCCGGTGCGCGTCAAACTGCTGGGCGAGCCCCTGGTGGCCTTTCGGGATACGGGCGGAAGAGCAGGCATCCTGGGCGAGCTGTGCCCTCACCGTCTGGCCTCCCTCTGGCTGGGGCGCAATGAGGAGTACGGTCTGCGGTGCATCTACCATGGCTGGAAGTACGACGTAGACGGCAACTGCGTCGACCAGATGAACGAGCCGGACAGCTTCGCCCACAAGATCAAGGCAAAAGCCTATCCCACTCAGGAGCGCGGCGGGATCATCTGGACCTATATGGGCCCACCAGAGCTGCAACCGGCGCCCCCGGACTTTGAATGGACCCGCGTCGCGGAAACCCACAGGGCGGTGACCAAGGTCTGGGAAGAATGCAACTGGCTGCAGGCGCTGGAGGGCGGTATCGACACTTCCCACGCCCCCATCCTGCATCGCGCCATCAGCAAAACGACCACGCGCGCCGGCATTGCCCTCTCCACGCCCTTCGTCCGGGGAGGCAAGCCTACCCTGGACGTGGATATCACGGACTACGGCTACCGCTATACAGGCATCCGGCCCCTGGGGGAGAGCGAGCAGTACGTACGCGGCTATCACTTCGTCATGCCCTTCACCCAGCTCAGGCCTAGCCAGATCGGACGTAACGGTGCCGCAGACAAGACGGTCGTTTCTGGGCATTACTGGGTGCCCATAGACGACGAGAATACCATGGTCTGGAACTGGCACTACAGCTATGGCGAGGAGCCCCTGGGCGAGGAAGAACGGACGATGGACGGTAGCGGCAACGGCCGCCGGCACGTGAACTGGGAGAACGAGTTCCGGTCCTACGTCGGCAAGGCCCAGAACTGGGGTGTTGACCGACAGGTCCAGAAGTACGAGACCTTCTCCGGCATCGACGGGGTGAACCAACAAGACCGGGCGGTGCAGGAGAGTATGGGGGCCATCGTCGACCGTACCCAGGAGCACCTCGGCCCAGCGGATAAGGCGATCATTGCGTCCCGGCGGCTACTGCTAGACCTGTCTCTTATACACATCTGACGCTGCCGACG
>CAZPYZ010000236.1:0-6723 GCA_964590215.1 uncultured Dehalococcoidia bacterium
TGGCTACACCATCTGCTGGTGCGCAAGTTCTACCTGGATGATCTCTACCAGGGGATCATCGACCGGGCAGTCCTGGCCAGCGCTGCTCTCATCGCCTGGTTCGACCGGGCGATCGTGAACGACGTGGGGGTGAACGGCACCGGCGCCGCCGCGGTCGTCGCCGGGGACAAGTTGAAGCTGACGGAGACCGGAAGGCTGCCCAACTACGCGCTGACCATGGCCCTGGGCCTAGTGGTTATCGCCGCGTTGGTCTGGACCTTTTTGTGAAACGCCCGTGCTATACTTCAGGCCAGCAGGGGGGTGCGTCATGGTGGTGAAGAAGAAGCTGATGACCGCCGAAGAGCTGGAGCAGTTGGACAAGTCGGACCCAGAAACCCGGATGGACATGCGTTATGAGCTGGTGCGGGGGAAGCTGATCAAGATGCCACCCGCAGGTCCGGAGCATAGCGGCACTCAAGCCAGCGCAACGGCGGTAGTGGGATCATTCGTGCGCGCCCACGATTTGGGGAGGGTCTACGCCGGCGATCCCGGCTTTGTGCTGGAACGGGGGCCGGACACGGTGCGGGCACCGGATATCTGTTTCATCGCCAAAGAACGCCTCCACCTGGTGGAGAGCAGGCAGGCGCCTTTCTTTGGCATGATGGTCCCTGACCTGGCCATCGAGGTCGAGTCTGAAGGCCGAACTCGACGCCAACGCGCGGAAAGGGTGCGCGACTTCCTGGAGCGGGGTGTGCAGATATACATCTACCTGCGGCATAGCGACCGCACCGCGACCGTCCATGAGCCAGGCAGGGAGCCACGGCTGCTGGGTCCGGACGACGTGCTCACCGGTGATCCGGTTCTCCCCGGCTTCCGCTGCCGGGTGGCTGACCTTTTCTGACCCTGCAAATGCACGTCATCGGCACCGCCGGACACGTTGACCACGGCAAGTCCACCCTGGTCCACGCCCTCACCGGCATAGATCCCGACCGTCTCCGCGAAGAGAAGGAACGGGGCATGACGATAGACCTGGGCTTCGCCTGGCTCGCGCTCCCCAGCGGCGAAGAAGTGAGCATCGTCGACGTGCCAGGGCACGAGCGCTTCGTCAAGAACATGCTCGCGGGGGTCGGCGGCATCGACCTAGCCCTGCTCCTCGTCGCTGCTGATGAGGGCGTGATGCCCCAGACCCGTGAACACTTGGCCATCCTCGACCTCCTGGGGGTCCAGCGTGGCATCGTGGTTCTGACCAAGAAGGACTTGGTGGATCAAGAGTGGCTGGATCTGGTCGTCGCCGACGTGGAGGAGACGCTGAAGGGGACCACCCTGGATGGCGTTCCCCTGATGGCCGTCTCGTCCGTGACCGGGGAAGGGCTCCAGGAGCTGCTCCAGGCGCTCGATGCTCTGCTCAGGGAAACGCCCGCTAAGCGGGACACGGGCCGCCCCCGCCTCCCCGTCGATCGGGTGTTTACGATAGCCGGCTTCGGCACGGTGGTAACCGGCACCCTGATCGACGGCGTCCTCAAGACGGGGCAGGAGGTAGAGGTCGTCCCCCAGGCCCTGCGTTCCCGCATCCGTGGACTCCAGAGCCATAAGCACAAAGTCGACACGGCGCCGCCGGGGACGCGCGTGGCCGTCAACCTTGCGGGCGTCGCAACAGAGGATCTATCCAGAGGCGACGTAGTCACCACCGCGGGCTGGCTGCGCCCGACGTCGACCATGGATGTCCAGCTCCGGCTGCTTTCGGATGCCCCCAATATCCTCAAGCACAACGGCGCCGGCACGTTCCACCTCTTGGCGGCCGAGGTGCCGGCCAAGGTCCGGTTGCTGGACCAGGCAGAGCTGGAGCCCGGGCAGACGGGATGGGCCCAGGTTCGCCTGCAGCGCGCTATCGCCGCCTGCAAGGGAGACAGCTTCATCTTGCGTTCCTCTTCCGGAACCATCGGCGGCGGGAGGGTGGTTGATCCCTATCCCAAACGGCATAAAAGGTTTCACGGGCCCACCCTTTCCGCCCTCGAGTCCCTGGAACAAGGCAGTCCCGATGCGGTGCTTCTCCGAACCTTGGAAAAGACGGAGTTGATGGACGTCACGGCCCTGGTGCGTGCCTCCGGCCTGGGGGCAGCAGAGGCAGGCGCCGCCCTGGACGGTCTTATCGCTCGAGGCGAAATCATCGTCCTCGGCGACCGGGGTCCTGAACCCAACGCTCTCCTCGTTTCTTCCGGTGCGTGGCGCCGCATCGAGGACACGGCGCTAAAGGCGCTGTCGGACTACCATCGCCAGCACCCCCTCCGCAGTGGCATGTCCAAGGAGGAGCTCCGCACTCGCCTCCGGCTACAATCGCGAGCCTCAGGGGAGGCGATCGATCTCCTCTTGAGCCGACAGACTATCGTTGAACACGGTCCCACCGTTCGACTGCCCGAGCATCGCGTGGTCATGAACGCGCAACAACAGGCTGAGTCCGCGGCCATCCTCACCAGCCTGGAACGGGACCCTTACTCGCCCCCAACCTTGGAGTCGGATCCCGAGATCGTCAACGTCCTTGTGGATCAGGGCAAAGTCGTGCGCGTGGGCGAAGGCATCGTCTTCAGCGCTCGAGCCTATGCAACGATGGTGGACCGGATCCGGGCTCACCTGGCCGACCGGGGGAAGGTGACCGTCGCGGAGGTGCGGGACATGTTCGGCACCAGCCGTAAATATGCGCTGGCCCTGATGGAGTACCTGGATCAGCAGCACGTCACCCGGCGCATCGGCGACGAGCGTGTGCCCTGGTAACGGGCCTCCATTGCCTGGGATCGACGTAGGGCGGGGGCTTGTGCCCCACCAGACCGCCACGCCTTCCGGTGACGCCTTCCCGCAGTACTACGACGACCTCGAGCCCGGCGCGTTTCCTCATCAGCGACTCCTCTGCCGCGCCCTCGCAGGGACCCCGTATGCTGACCATGCGCCTTCTCGTCGCCCGGCGTGGCCTGGAGGGCCTACGTAGTCGTTTGAAGAGGGGTACCTTGCCTGGAGCCCACCAAGGCCTGTGGTGTAACCCCCGTGGTGACTGCGGGGTGCTAGTGGCGAGCGCCGTTGTTGGTAGTGCGCGCTTTAGCGCGCCGGTGGTGGGTGGGGGTCCCCGGCGCTCCGTCGCGCTGAAGCGCATACTACCAACCCTCCCATCCCCATTAACCGGACCGGTCCACAACCAGGAGGGAGCGGCCTGCCCGGTGTTGCGGTCAGAGGGGGCCCCTTGTCGCTAGACCTCCCCCAGGTCGCCTCCCAGATCCAGTCGTTTGTTCCTCGCTTGAAGGAGGCCCGCCGCCGCCGGGACGAAGCGCTTCCCCAGGTCCGCCGGGCTCTGGCCGGTGATCCCCTCTCCTGGACCAGCCTACGGGACCGCGTCGAGCAGCGCGAGGGTCTGCTGGACTTCCCCCTTCCGGCCCGGCTGATTGAGGACCCGGGCCGCACCCATGGGCTGGGGCCGGCCCCGCCCGAGTACACAGTGATAGCGGCGGACGGCTCTCAGGTGGACATCGACCGCCATGCGCCCGTCGCTTGTTATGTCATCAATGTCGGGGAGGTCCAGATCAACTACGGCGCGCATCCGCAGGCGGCCCTCTCCAGCCACCCAACGCTCGCTTCCGCCGAACGCCTCGACCTGGATGACGCGGGCGAGAGCGACGAAGAACAGCGCTCATCTCGGGAACGGGTTCGCATCGAGCTGGAGCGCGCCGTCGCGGAGGTGCGGGCCTTGCGGCAGCTCCTCGAGCGCCATCACTTCCGAGGTCCCACCCTTGCTCTGCTGGACGGCTCCCTCATCCTGTGGAGCGCCCGCTCCGCCGGCGAGGATGGCAGACACTACGTAGACGCCTACGTAGCCGAGCTGGAGGCCATCCGGCGTCTCGCCGCGGGCGGGGCCCTGGTCCTGGCCAGCTATATCTCCAGCCCCGGCGGCCGGGAGGTGGTCAGCGCGCTGCGCGTCGCCTTCTGCCACGCCGACCGCGCCACCTGCCAGCGGGACTGTTGGGGCAACCGCGCCGCACAACGCCCCTGCGACCCCGCCGATCCCCTTCGGGACCAGGACCTCTTTGGCTTCCTGGAGGCAGGGCAGCGCTCCGCTCTGTTCGGGAGCCGCCAGAAGGTCCTGAACAGCTATGGACCAGACAACCAGGTCTGCTTCTTCTACCTCAACGCCGGGCCAGAGATCGCCCGCATGGAGGTCCCCGCCTGGGTCGCCGCGGACTCCGAGCTGGTGGACTTGGTCCATGCCCTGGCCCATGACCAGTGCCGAAGGAACTTCGGCTACCCCGTCGCCCTGGTGGAGGCGCACGAACAGGCCGTCGTCTCTGAAGCCGATCGCCAGGAGTTTTGGCAGCTGGTTCGCCTCGCTCTGGCCCAGGAGTCCCTCCCCGAGGCCGGCTCCGCGAAGGCCTTCAGCAAGCGCTCCCCATGGGCGTAGTCCACACCGGCGAAATCATTGAGTCCGCCACCGCGGAGTGCGTCGCGCAAAGCTACGAGCTCGACATGGCGCCGCCCCTGGGTTCCCTCGTCAGCGTCCCAAGAGCCGACCGCGCTTTCACGATCTACGGCGTCGTCTCCTCCATCGAGACCCGCCCCCTGGACCCATCAAGAAAACCCATCGCCCGCGGCAAGGATGTTGCCACCCTCCAGGAGATCTATGACCAGCACCCCCAGTTGAGGGAGCTGTTTCGCACCGAGTTCACCTTTAAGGTGTTGGGCTACGACCAGGCCGGCGCGCTCCACCACTACTTGCCGCCGCTCCCACCGGAGGTCCACCAGCTCGTGTACACGTGTACGGGTGAGCAGGTGCGCAAGTTCACGGACCGTCTCACCTTTCTCCCCCTTCTCCTGTCCGGCCGGGATGCCGACGAAGTCGCCGGCGCATTCCTAAGAACCGCCGCCGCGGCCCGCAGCACCAACGCGCAACCCTTTCTAGTCCAAGCGGGCAAAGCCGCCGTGGACCTCCTCCGCGGCGACGCCCCCCGCCTAACAGCCCTGCTAGCCCGCCTACGATGACCGATCGCCTCGGCATGGTCACGGCCGGCTCCCTCACCAAGGGGCTCGACGCGCGCCTCGATCCCGCGCTGTCCAGCGAAGACGTCAAGGTCGGCCAGTATGTCG
The DNA here is from genome assembly GCA_964590215.1 of uncultured Dehalococcoidia bacterium. Lineage (GTDB taxonomy): Bacteria > Chloroflexota > Dehalococcoidia > SHYD01 > SHYD01 > CAZPYZ01. The sequence goes on from CAZPYZ010000236.1 coordinate 5,101, forward strand.
TGGTCCAGACCGCCCGCACCCGCTTCTTCTGCGTCGTCTCCGACATCGAGCTGCAGGCCGTAGATACCGCCCTCACCGCCAACGACCCTGATCTCCTCACCAGAGAAGTGCTCCAGGGCACCGGAACCTTCGGCGTGGCTCATCTCGTCCCAACCCTCGCCATCGGCCCCGAAGGCGAGCCGGGCCCCGTCCGTACCATCCCCTCCCACTTCGCCCCTGTCCACCATGCGACGAGAGCAGAGATCGAAGAGGTCTTCGGCGAGGACGACGCCAAACACCTCTGGGTGGGCAGCCCTCTGGACATGGAGGAGGCGCCCATCTGCCTGGATATTCAGCGCCTGGTGGAGCGCAGCACCGGCGTCTTCGGTAAGAGCGGCACCGGCAAGACCTACCTCACTCGCATCCTCATGGCCGGCATTCTCCAGAAGCGCGCTGCCGTCCAGCTCATCTTCGATATGCACAACGAGTACGGCTGGGCCGGTACCAGCGAGCGGGGATCCGGCAGCGTCAAAGGCCTCAAGCAGCTCTTCGGGTCTCAGGTCGCCGTGTTTACCCTCGACGAAGCCGGCTCCCGCGCCCGCGGCGTCAGCACCGACGGCACCGTCGAGATCGGCTACGACGAGCTGGAGCCGGAGGACTTCGAGAGTATGGTCGATACCCTCAACTTGAACGAGGTCCAGCTCGACGCCATTCACCAGCTTTCCCGCCGTGGTGGAGCTCATTGGCTTGCCGGTCTCCTTTCCCAGGACAAGGACGCTATCTCCCTCAACGCCGCCGAGTACAACATTCCCGAGGCCACGCTCACAACCGTACAGCGCCGCCTGCGCGCTCTGGAACGGCTCTCGTTCCTCGATCGCCAAAGGAAAGGCGATGCTGTCCGCGATCTGATCGACTACCTCATGCGAGAAAAGACCGTTGTCCTCGAGTTCGGGCGCTACCGCAGCCATGAGCTATCGCAGGTCCTGGTCGCCAACGTCCTCAGCCGCCGCATCTACCACCGCTGGGCCCACGCCGTCGAGTCCGCCATGGGCGACCGCGCCAAGGAGCCGCCTCAGTTGATTGTTACCATCGAGGAGGCCCACAAGTTCCTGGACACCCGCATGGCAGGTAAGACCATTTTCGGGACCATCGCCCGTGAGATGCGAAAGTATAACGTGACCCTCCTGGTCGTGGACCAGCGGCCCAGCGCCATCGACCCGGAGGTCCTCTCCCAGATCGGCACCAAGATCAGTTGCCTCGTGGACGACGAGAAGGACGTCAGCGCGCTGCTCTCCGGCGCTTCAGGCGCCAATGAGCTCAAGAACGTCCTCACCCGCCTCGAGAGCGTCCAGCAGGCCCTCATCTTCGGCCACGCTGTCCCCATGCCCGTCGTCATCCGCACCAGGACGTACGGGGATCCCGAGTCCTACAAAAGCTTCGGGTATCTCAGCGACGAAGCCTTGGTCAAGCAGGCTAAGCGGGACGAACGGGACCTATTCGGCCCCTAACAGAGCCGACGACCGTGAGGGATTGGTCCCCATGTTACACTCAACGTGGGGCAAACTCTTTGTTTTGGGGGGATACCCATGGAATGGGAAGAAAGGACAGTCAAGGTCAAAGTCGATTCCGGGCACCGTGTGGTCA
>CAZPYZ010000237.1:0-6686 GCA_964590215.1 uncultured Dehalococcoidia bacterium
CGACGTGGCGAAAGAGCATCCTGGGGCGCAGCTCTGGGACGATACGCTGTCCAAGGCGCGCTTCGAGTTCCGCTGGCAGGACCAGTTCAACCTCGCCCTCGACCCCGAGACTGCCACCCATTATCACGATGAGACCCTGCCCGCGGAGCCGGCCAAGGGCGCCCACTTCTGTTCCATGTGCGGCCCCCATTTCTGCAGCATGAAGATCACCCAGGACGTGCGTGAGTACGCAGAGAAGAAGGGCCTCACCTCCATCGAGATGGCGCTGGACGAGGGGATGAAGGAGAAGGCGGAGGAGTTCAAGCAGGGGGGCGGAAAGATCTACGCAACCGCCTAGCTTTCGCCATGCCGAGAGCCCGGGGCCGTTCTGCTCGACGTGCGCCCGGAGAAATCTTGAGCGAGTGGCGTCAGGGGAAGGCGGAACGGGGCGCTAAGGGCGGCCGAAGCGGCGTTCGACGGCGGCGAATGGGAAGCATGCGTAAACCGAGCGTATTACGCCGCGTATCACTTGGTTGCTGCAGTGATCGAGACGAAAATCGGTCTCACTCGGAGGCCGTGGGAGCACAAGACGCTCTTGGAAGATTTCAGGCACGGATTCACGTTGAAAGGCTTCCTATTCTCGCAACAGGACGGGGATGACCTGAATGCGTTAATGACTCATCGGTTTACGGGGGATTACGGGGAAACTGAACTGCAAGAGAAGACCGTTGAGCTTGCGTTGGACAAGGCGCGGAGGCTCTGTCAGAAGGTAACTGAGGTCTTGAATGGCTAGATCAAAACAGGCTCTGATCCACGAGGCCCAGCAGTACTTCGACGAACTGCACGAGCGGTTTCCGCAAGTGGAGGTGGACGAGATCATACCTGAACGGTATGCCGGCGCGGATGTCTGGATAGCTCTGCGGGCGCCGGGAGACCTGGTCTCTGATATCGTTGAAATGACTGCCAAGATGGACTCCAAATGGGCCGACGAGAGAGGGGTCATCGTGCTGGTGACCGTCAGCGGCCGGTCTGGGCCGGTTCATGTGTAACGTCGGCTGGGAGCGTAACAGATGATTGATGAACCACTGGTAATCGCTGGTAAAGAGTTCCGGTCCCGGCTGATCCTGGGCACGGGACGGTACCGGACCATGGAGGAACAGGCGGCGGCCATCGAGGCCTCCGGCGCGGAGATGATCACCGTCGCCATCCGTCGCCTGGACCTCACCGACCCGCAGAAGAAGACGCTGCTGGACTACATCGACTGGTCCAAGTACACGATCCTGCCCAACACCGCGGGTTGCAGGAACGTGGAAGAGGCGGTGTTCACGGCTCGCCTGGCGCGGGAGGTGACCGGAAGCAACTGGATCAAGCTGGAGGTGCAGCCAGACCCCGCCTCGCTGTTGCCCGACCCAATAGGCACCCTCCAGGCCGCGCAAGAGCTGATCCGGGACGGGTTCGTGGTGCTTCCCTATATCCACGCCGACCCCATTCTGGCCATGCGGCTGGAGGACATCGGGTGTGCGACAGTCATGCCCCTGGGCTCGCCCATCGGCTCTGGGCAAGGGATCCTGACCCGGGAAGAGATCCAGATCATCATCGACCGCGCCCGGGTGCCGGTGGTGGTCGATGCGGGCCTTGGGGTACCCTCGGACGCCTCCCTGGCTATGGAGATCGGGTCCGATGCGGTGCTCGTGAACACCGCGATCGCTCAGGCTCAGGACCCAGCATTGATGGGTGAAGCCTTTAGGCAGGGCGTTGAAGCTGGGCGCAAGGCGTACCTGGCTGGCCGCATCCCGAAGAAGGCCGTGGCCGTGGCCAGCAGCCCTGAGATGGGGGTGCCGCAGCCCGTCGGGCGTTAGGTTTCAACGCTGAGGACGCCGAGAACGCGAAGGGGCTTCCTAAAATGATCCCCTCCGCGCCCATCTAAGACATGCTGCCTCGGCCCTGCCTGATGCTGGTCACGGACCGGCATCAATGCAAGGGTGACCTCGTCTCTGCCGTTGCGGCCGCCGTCAAGGGCGGGGTGCACGCGGTCCAGTTACGGGAGAAGGACCTCTCCGCCTCCGAGCTGGTCGCCCTGGGGAGGTCGCTCCAGCAGGCCATCGCCGGCCACGCCATCTTCCTGGTGAACGACCGGGCGGACGTGGCCGCGGCGCTGGGCGCCGATGGCGTGCACTTGCCTGAGAACGGCCTGCCCGCCCAGGCCGCGCGACTCCTGCTCCCACATCCAAGGCTGGTCGGTCGTTCCGTCCATTCCGTTGAGGGGGCCCTTAAAGCGGCGGCTGAGGGCGTTGATTACCTCGTCTTCGGAAACGTGTACGAGACGGGGAGCCACCCGGGCTTCCCGGCGGCTGGGATCCCCAGACTACAGGAAGTTGTCTCGGCGGTGGCTGTGCCAGTCCTCGCGATTGGCGGTGTGACCGCAGCGCGGGTGTCGGAGCTGCGCGCCGCCGGGGCGGCCGGCGTCGCGGTCATCTCCGCGGTCCTGGGAGTGAGAGATCCGAGGAAGGCGGCCGGCGACCTGGCGGCCGTGTTCAGGTGATCGAGGCGGACCTGCGGGCAAGGCTCGCAGAAGCGGCGGCTGGTTACGATCGCGGTGGCCTGACGTTAGCTGGTCGGTCAGGTCATAAGCGTGGAAGTCGAAGAGGAAGTGTGTATCCGCCACCCATAGGCAATCCCGATGCGCTGAACCGACGAGCGCAAGAGATCGTCGAGGAGATTCTGAACGACCCCGGCTCGGTCCTTACGCGGCGTCGGTTAGGACGTTACGGCGAAGTTATGGAGGTGTTCGCTCCGGATGGCCGGGGGCTCCCTATAGTAGGGATGGTCAGCGGTTTATCGGCTTTCTGGAGCCAGACAAAGCGGAGACTGCCAATGCGTGAGGGATTGTATTACCAAATTGCCGGCTTGCCCGACAGAGAGAACCTCGTTGCCGAGTTATGGCTCGACGACTGCGAGTGGGGCGAGATCTCAAACGAAGACGGTAACGTGGTCCTGGAACTCTATCCCCATCCGTCAGGTGCACCGTGGCGGCTCGATCCCGTCAAAGTCGAGCGCCTCATCAACCTCGCCCGGCGTGACCTGGTCGAGGGCCGCCCGCCACAGGAAGCAGCGCGCGTGAACCCGAGAGGATAACGCCGAGCCGGCGGCGATTGACCGTGGCGCTACTCTAAGATCTCGGTCTTGCTGCCCGCGGCCGTCAGGGAGATGTGGGACATGGCAGAGGTTGGCGTCGCCCCGTGCCAGTGCTTCTCACCGGCAGGAACCAGGATCAACTCCCCCGTGTGCACCTCCACCTTCTCGCGCTCCGTGGCCACGATACCGGTGCCGTAGGTAATGAATAGTACCTGGTCATGGCTGTGGCTGTGGAACTTGTTCCTGGCGCCGACGGCGAAGTTGACAAGTCCAAGGTTGTAGTCCCCGCTCATGGCCGCGGTGACCAAGCTCTGCCGGCTCACCGAGCCAAGAAAGAGCGGACTGGCGGCGTCTTCCTGGGGAACTTCGGCTGGGCGGATCACTTTCATGAGCTGGTCGTCCTTTGCGTCCGAGTCCTGGTGGTGCGAGCCGTTCCGGTGGCACGTCCCGCCCGGGCACGGCGGACCGGTTCAGCCGGAGGAATTAGCGCTGCCAGCGGGGTCATGGCGTTCAGTTTCTTCATCAGCCGTGACTTGCGGCGCGCGGCGTTGTTGGGATGGACGATTTTCTTTTCAGCCGCCTTGTCCAGGGCGCTGATGGCTTGGCGGACCGCTTCCTGGGCCTCCTCGGCGCCGGCCTGCACGGAGGCCACCGCCTTCGCCACGAAGGTGCGGACCGACCGCCGTGCGGGACGCGCCCGCTCACGCCGTTTGAGGCTGGCCCGCCACTGTTTCAACGCAGATTTCGTGTTTGCCAATGGACGCTCATCGTGGGTTGGTGTGTCTCACTATATCACGACGTCCTGCCTTGAACGCGGAGGCCTAAGTACAGTGTTTCATAAGTTCGCGCACGTATCCCCGAAAACGCTCCTGCCGTTGTCGTGCTGAGGCACGAAGCATCTGGTGGGGAGGCCCCGCCGCCGCCAGACCCTTCGTTCCTCAGGGTGACAAGACCCGCTCCGTCACCGTAGTAATCAAACAGGCAGCTAAGGGATTGGTCGTCGCGTGTGCCAGTCGGTGGACTGCTCATAGGTATACGCCGCGCGGAGGACCGTGGCCTCGTCCCAGGGTCGTCCCGCCAGCTGCAGGCCGATGGGCAGGCCAAGGCCAGACTCCGCGGAACCGGCGGTAAAGCCGCAGGGCACGGACATTGCCGGGAAGCCCGTCATGTTGAAGGGCCTCATGAAACGGGTGAGGGCGTTCACGATCCCTTCCCACCGTTCCCCGGCAAGGACGGTTGCGTCGGGCTTCCCGGCCTCCTCGATGAGCGGGGCGACCACAGGTTCCGCCGGCGTCAGCAGCACGTCCACCCGCTGAAACAGGTCTAGCGCCTGACGCACCATGACGGCCCGGGCTCGCTGGGCGTTGGCGTACATCGCGCCCGTCGCGCCGATTCCCGACAAGAGTCGCAGCCGGACCGGCGGGGAAAAGTCGTTCCAATGGGCCCGCAGCGCCGGCAGATGGTAGGCGGTCGCCTCGCTCTGGATGATGGGAGCGTTGATGAGGCTCGACTGGCGCGCAAGGGGAAAACTCACGTCCTCCAACCTCGCACCGGCGGACCGCAGGACCGCCATTGCCGCTTCGACGGCCTCGAGGACCTGCGAATCGACGTTCTCGAAGAAGTAGTCCCGGACGACGCCCACACGCAGCCCCGCGACGCCTTGCCGGACCGTCGCGGTAAAGTCCGGGACAGGGACGTTCGCCGACCCTGGATCCTGGTCGTCGTATCCCGCCAGGCCCTGGAGCACTAAGCCGCAGTCTTCCACACTCCGGGCCATGGGACCCACGTGGTCCAGGGACCAGGCCAACGGAAGCGCGCCCCGCTTGCTGACGCGCCCGTAGGTTGGTTTGATGCCGGCGATGCCGCAGAGGCTCGCGGGGATCCTGATGGAGCCGCCGGTATCGGACCCCAGGGCCGCCGCGCAGAGACCGGATGCGACGGCCACGCCGGAGCCGCTGCTGGAGCCGCCTGGGATGCGGGTCCGGTTCCAGGGGTTTTTCGGCGTGCCGTAATGCACGTTGATCCCTGTCGGCCCGTAGGCAAACTCGTGGAGGTTCGTCTTTCCCAGGATGATGGCCCCGGCCGCACGCAGCCGGGCGATGCACGGGGCGTCGCCCCGAGGCACGTTGCCGGCCAGGATAGGCGAGCCTGCGGTGGTGGGCACCCCCGCCACGTCGATGAGGTCCTTCACCGCGATGGGGATGCCGTGCAGGGGTCCGCGATAGGCGCCCCCCGCTATCTCTTCCTGCGCCCGCTGTGCCTCGGTCAGCGCCGGCTCAGGGAGCAGCTTCATGTACGCATTGAGCTCTCGGTCCAGCTCTTGGGCGCGGTCCAGGTAAGCTTGCGTAAGCTCCACAGGTGAGAGCTTTTTCGTCCGGATGAGCTCCGCGGCCTGGGTGACCGAGTAGTAGTGGAGATCGCTCATCGGCATCCTCCCGGGGGTTGGTGAGTGCAAGGAGGACCAAGGTCTCCGCGCTAAGGCGTCGGAACGCGGAAGCAGACCGCGGGCTCATCTTCCCGTGCCAGGATCTCCTCCACCACGGGCGCTCCCTCATAGAACGCTTGCACTACTGGCACAAGGGCCTGAAGCTCCTCCAGGGAAGGCGACAGCCCCGCCCGGCGGTACAGCTCTTCCAAGAACTCAACGGTTACCTGCTCAGCCATTAGATCCCCCTCTCGCCGAATCGGGCTACCCCACCGGCGCCGGGACCGGCAGCAGATCGGCGCCGGCCTCAGGCCCCATCTCGAACCCGTTCAGCACCGCGGCCATCATCGAATAGTAGCCGACGGTGGCGGTCAGTTCCAGCAGGCTCTTCGCGCCAAACCGTTGCTCCAGCGCTCGAAACGCCGCATCCGACACTCGGTGAGCGCGCAACAGCGCCTGCACGTATACCACCACCTCCGCATCTTCGGGGGGAAGACCGGTGGGGGCGCGGCCTTCCCTGAGGGCGACGAGAGTCGCCTCCGGCACCCCAGCCTTACGAGCCAGGTCGACATGGGAAGACCACACGTAAAGCGCGTCCAGTTCCCGGCCAACGGCGCAGGTCGCCAGTTCACGGACTCGGTCGGGGACTCCTGCCTCATACCGGATCAGGGCGCCAAGGTGCGCGATGCGGTCCGCCAGCTCAGGGCTGTGAAGTAGCACCGCGAAGGGGCCCGCGACCCGTCCCCGGCTGGACGCGATGGCATCGTAGACCGGGCGATGGGCTTCGGGGACCTGTCCGCGCTCGGTTATCGGCTCGATTCTTGACATTCCTCGTCTCCGGGCCGGCCGTCTCGCGGAGGCATTAGCGGCCGCCATTGCCGGGCGAGGCGGTATCGCTGCTTGGCGCTGAGTCCGGTCCCCCCCGGGGGGGCGCCGCTACGCCTAGGCCGCCCTGCCAGGCCGGGACGTCGACCCTGGGAGAGTAGGGCAGGCCGATCCCTTCCCGTGCCAAGGCCAGCAGAAGCCGGCGTCGGAACTCTCCCGCCACGTCCCAGTGCCGCGCCGGTCTGGTGACACCCATGACCTTCACCAGGACCCCGAAGTCCTGGAATGCCTCCACCCGCACCATTTTCGGCGCCTCCGAGAT
>CAZPYZ010000238.1:0-6650 GCA_964590215.1 uncultured Dehalococcoidia bacterium
GTCGTGGTGGCAGTGCTCCTCCTGGCGGCGCCCCTCCTGCGGAACGGCACCGCGCTGGGGGTGATCCGAGCCGCTCGCGAAGCGGGCAAACGGGTCAGGGTCTACGTGGACGAGACGCGTCCCTTGCTTCAAGGCGCGCGGCTCACGGCGTGGGAGCTCCTGGAGGAGGGTTTCGAGGTCATCCTCATCACCGATACCATGGCCGGCTATTTCCTGCATCGAGGCGAGATCAGTTGCGTTGTGGTTGGGGCCGACCGCATCGCGGCTAACGGTGACGTCGCCAACAAGATCGGGACCTACGGGCTGGCCGTCCTCGCCAGAGAAAACGGGGTTCCATTCTACGTCGCTGCCCCCATCAGCACTGTCGATCTCTCTCTCCCCGCCGGCAGCCTGATCCCCATTGAGGAGCGGCGGCCTGAAGAGGTGCTCCTGGTGGCTGGCGTTCCCCTGGCCCCCGCAGGCGTTTCAGTGGCCAACCCGGCCTTTGACGTGACGCCGGCACGGTACATCACGGCGATCATCACCGAACGCGGGGTGGTGCGCCCGCCCTATGAGGAGGGGTTGCTGCGGATTTGTCGGTCGGAGTAGGGGCCTACGCCGGCTTCGGCAGGCGGCTGGCTGCTTTCCTGGTTGACTCCCTGTTAACGGGTGTGCTCATGACCGCCGCCGCGGCTGGCCTCGCCATCCCCCTGGCGATTGTCATGGTATCCGTCGCCGCGGCCCGGACGAATGAATACGGCGAGCTGCGAGGAGAAGGCGCGATCCTCGTGGCTGCAGTCACGGCCATCGGGGCACTGCTCATCGCTGCCATCCTCTTGGTCCTCTACCTTCTCTATTTCGTCCTGTTCACCGCCTGGCGTGGCCAGACGCCTGGTAAGATGCTCCTGAGCATCAGGGTGGTGGACGCGACGGGGCAACGACCGGGGAAAGGCCGCGTCCTCATGAGGGAGGTCGTGGGGAAGTTCCTGTCCGGCACCGTCCTCTACGTGGGATTTCTGTGGCCCCTTTGGGATTCCCAACATCAGGCGTGGCACGATAAGATCGCTCAGACCTGGGTGGTAAAGACCTCGAATGACAGAGGCTAAGGTCGGTGTCATCGGCGGGAGCGGTCTCTATCAAATGGAGGGGATGGGGCATGTGGAGGAGGTCCTGATGCGCACCCCTTTCGGCGACCCTAGCGACACCATCACAGTCGGGACCATCGGTGGGACAGCAGTCGCCTTCTTACCGAGGCACGGGCGCGGCCACCGCTTCAGCCCTACCGAGGTGCCAGTTCAGGCCAACATCTTCGCCCTCAAGTCCCTGGGCGTTGAGTGGCTCATCTCGGTGAGCGCGGTTGGGAGTCTAAAGGAAGAGATCAGGCCCCTGCACCTGGTGGTCCCCGACCAGCTCATCGATCGCACCAAGAGCCGGGTGAACAGCTTCTTCGGCAATGGGCTGGTCGTCCACGTGGGTTTTGCAGACCCCTTCTGCCCGGTGCTCAGCGGCGTGCTCTTTGGTGCGGCCAGAGACGCGGGAGTGGCGGTGCACCGAGGCGGGACCTACGTGGTCATGGAGGGTCCCCTCTTCTCCACCAGGGCGGAGTCCCGCCTCTATCGTGCCTGGGGGGCCAGCATCATCGGGATGACGGCGCTGCCCGAAGCGAAGCTAGCTCGCGAGGCCGAGATGTGCTACGCCACCCTCGCCTGCGCCACGGACTATGACTGCTGGCACGAGACCGAAGCCGACGTCTCTGTCGAGATGATCGTCCAGAATCTCCTGACCAACGTAGACCATTCAAAAGAGGTGATCCGCAGGGCCGTCGCCGCCCTGCCAGGGGCCCGAGAGGGGTGCCCCTGCCCCACCGCTTTGTCCCAGGCCATCATCACCGACAGGTCGCTCATCCCCCGGGGGGTGAAGGAGGACCTGGCGCCGCTGATCGGGAAGTATGTGTAGGCGTGAGGGGCACTTTGAGACAAATCCCAACGTGACGCGGGCCCTTCCCACCCGGGTGTCCACACACCTCTCCGGCTGGCCCCGCCCCGGACCGCGGGGGCGGGTTCTGGGTGGCAGGCGAGAGTGCGTGAGCCACATGGTGATTGGTATTTCTAAGGGATGACCACCGACTACGAAGAAGTCGTGAAGGCCCTGGAGTTCCCAGGGGCGTACCCGGAACGGCCCCGGGAGATCGAGCACCTTCAGACCCATAGCGCGCACCTCTTCCTCACCCCGCAGTTCGTCTACAAGGTGAAGAAGCCGGTGGACCTGGGGTTTCTGGACTTCACGACCTTCGAGCAACGCCGGTCGGTCTGTTACCAGGAGCTGGCCCTGAACCGGAGGATCAGCCCCGACGTCTACCTGGATGTGGCGAAAGTCCGGCGGGATCCCGGCGGGCGCATCGGGATCGAGGGATCGGGTGAAGTACTGGAGCACGCAGTGAAGATGCGCCGGCTTCCTGCCGACCGGTCGATGGACCGTCTCCTGGACCAGAACCAGGTCACGGACGAAATGGCGCAGCAGCTGGGGCGACTGGTCGGGGAGTTTCATCTCCGGGCGGGCACCAGCCCGGAGATCGGCCGCTTCGGCGCGGCCGCCGCCATCGCAGGGGTCATCGACGAGAACTTCCGGCAGCTTGAACCCTACGTCGGCCGGACTCTGTCCCGCCAGCGCTGGGACCGCCTTCGTGTCTACAGCCAGCGGTTCCTCGAGGATCAGGCCCAGCTGCTCGATCGACGGGCCCAGAAGGGACGGGTGCGGGACTGCCACGGCGACCTCCATACCGCCCAGGTCTTCTTCACCGACCGGGGAGTGCGGATCATTGACTGCATTGAGTTCGCCGACAGGTTTCGCTACATCGATGTCGCCTGTGACACCGCGTTCATGGCGATGGACCTGGACCGGGCCGGTCGGTATGACCTATCGAGGGCGTTCCTGGACGCCTGGCAGGAGGTCACCCGGGACCGGCAGGCGGCACGACTGTTCGATTTCTATAAGGTGTACTTTGCCTGCGTTCGAGGGAAGGTGGAGAGCCTCCGCCTGGACAGCGCCCAATTCTCCCCGGAAGAAAAGGCCGAGGCGGCCCGACGCGCCCGCACCTACTTCAACCTCGCCTATTACTACATCCAGCGCCGGTCGCCCCCAGTGCTTCTGTTGAGCACCGGTCTCATCGGCGCCGGGAAGAGCACTCTGGCCCGCTTCGCCGGTGGCGACGCCGGGTTTGCGGTCATCTCCTCAGACGTAGTTCGCAAGCGGCTCGCCGGGGTCCCAGCGGACAGCCGTTCCTACAGCGCGTTCGAGTCCGGGTTTTACACTCCCGAGTTCAGCAAGAGGACCTATGAAGAGCTCATAGCCCAGGCCCGGCCCCTCCTGTTGGACGGCCACTCCGCCGTCCTGGATGCGACCTTCGGAAGGCGCTGGCAGCGGGAAGCTGCCGCGGACCTTGCCAGAGAGACAGGGGCAGAGTACTGGGTGGTGGAGTGCGTCGCTGAGGAAAGGGACGTGCGCGAACGGCTGCGCCGCCGTCAGGCCCGGGGGACGGGCGTCTCCGATGGCCGGTGGGATATCTACCTACGGGAGCGGGGAAGCTTCGAGCCCATGGACGACGTCCCTCCAGACCGCCACCTGGTGGTCCATACCTCCGGCAGGCCTGTCGCAGACAGTGTCCGGTTCGTCCTCGGCCGGCTGGGGGTGGATTGATGGGTCTGTGCGTAACGCGATGAGCAAGCCCAGTCAGGCCGGCCTGTCTCCGGCCGCTCCCGGGCCCCCCCAGATGCGCCGGCTTGTGGATAGCGAAGAGATCCGGGCCCTCCTGGAAACCCAGCGGGCTTACGCCGCGACAGCCTTCGGCTACCTGGAGCCCCGTATATATCACCGCACGGACTGGTTCGAGGGGATGGCTGGCAGCTCCCGTGCCCTTCTTCTTCTGGTGTCCGGGCATGCCGGCGGTGTCATGTACGCCCAGGGGGCACCGGAGGCCCTGGAACCGGCCTTGGATGGGGTGCGCCCCTTCAGGCGCTCCTTCTTCACGTTCGAGGCGGCCCACGAAACGTTGGTGCGGCAACGGTTCATCCTGCGCCAGGTGCAGTACCTGGCCCGCATGCATGTGCAGGGGGACCGCTTCACCCCGCAGGAATCTGGCGCCGTTTCTCTCAGCCCTGCCGACGTCGACCGCATCAACGAACTGTACAGCTCCGAGTCAGGCGCCTGGATCTCGCGCCGGCAATTGGGTGAGCAGCTCTACTATGGCGTTTGGGAAGATGGGCGCCTAGCCTCTGTCGCCGGAACGCAGTCCATTTCCCGCTCCAACGGCGTCGCGGTGGTCGCCAACGTCATGACCCATCCTGCTTATCGGGATCGGGGCTATGCGACGGCATGCGTGGGCGCTCTCACCGCGGCTCTCTTGCGCGAAGTCCGGGACGTGGTCCTTAACGTTGCCCCGGAGAATGCCCCGGCCATCAGGGTGTACCAGCGGTTGGGGTACCGCGAGGTCTGCCGCCTCGGGGAAGGCTGGGCCTTCTGGCGCGGCAGGAGCCGCTGGGACCGCATTCTCGCCATGTTGTATGGCTGGTTCGCCGCGTAGTGCTCTCTCCCTGATAGGGCAACAGAGGGGAATGGTATCCTAGAGCAAGCATCCAGCAGGACCATAATTCACCACCAAATCTCGTAGGGGCGCACCTGTGTGTGCGTCCTGGGCAGACCCACAGGTTTGCCTCTACGTGGTGCGGGATCCGAACCCCAGATGGGGGATCAGGGAGGAGTGAGAAGTTGGCGCAAGCAGCCACCCCGAGGGCGGACGTAAAAGACCCCGCGTTGGCATCCCTGGGCCAGCAGCGTATTGAATGGGCGGCCCAGGAGATGCCGGTCCTGAAACTGGTGCGGGAGCGGTTCCAGCGCGAGCAGCCGCTCAAGGGCCACCGTCTCTCGGCCTGTCTCCATGTCACGACGGAGACCGCGAATTTGATGATCACTCTCCAGGCCGGCGGCGCCGACCTCGCCCTCTGTGCCAGCAATCCTCTGAGCACTCAGGACGACGTCGCGGCTGCCCTCTCGGTACTGCACGGCATCCCTACCTTCGCCATAAAGGGCGAGGACAATGACACCTACTACCGGCACATCAATGCCGCACTGGACCACCGCCCTCACCTCACCATGGACGATGGGGCGGATCTCGTCGCAACACTGCACCGAACCAGGACCGAGCTCCTGGACGGAGTCGTCGGCGGCAGCGAGGAGACCACCACCGGCATCATCCGGCTCCGAAGCATGGCTGCCGATGGCGCCCTGCGCTACCCCATCGTCGCCGTGAACGACGCCGACACCAAGCACATGTTCGACAATCGCTATGGCACCGGCCAGAGCACCCTGGACGGTGTGACGCGGGCCACCAACATCCTCTGGGCCGGCAAGAAGGTCGTGGTCTGTGGCTATGGCTGGTGCGGGCGCGGCATCGCCGCCCGCGCCCGGGGCATGGGCGCTCAGGTGATTGTCATCGAGGTCAACCCTATCGCCGCGTTGGAGGCGGCGATGGAGGGGTTTCAGGTCATGCCGCTAGCTGAAGCTGCGACCACGGGCGACGTGTTCATTACCGCCACAGGCTGCACCAACGTCCTCGACGTCCAGCACTTCCGGGCGATGAAGGACGGGGCCATCATGGCCAACAGCGGCCATTTCAACGTCGAGCTGAACCTTGAAGGCCTCGCTCAGGAGGCGGAGGCCCGGCGCGAGGTGAAGCCGCTAGTGGAGCAGTACACCCTGCCCAGCGGCAGGCGGCTCTTCGTCCTCGGCGAAGGACGCCTGGTGAACCTGGCCGCGGCGGAGGGGCACCCGGCCAGCGTCATGGACATGAGCTTCGCCGACCAGGCCCTCGCGGCCGAATACCTGGCCGGGCACGGCCGGGGGCTGACCCCCGGCGTTTACGAGCTGCCGAAAGAGCTGGACCGGGAAGTCGGCCGGCTCAAGCTGGCGAGCATGGGTATCCGTATCGACACCTTGACGCCGGAGCAGCAGCGCTATCTCGAAAGCTGGGAGAGCGGTACGTAGAGGCGGAAGGCGGAAGGCGGAAGGCGGAAGGCGGAAGGCAGATAGACGCTTGTGGCCTTGGGGCCCGTCCCCCGTATGGAACACTCGTAGCGGGGGTCTTGTGCCCCGCAGGCGGAGGAGAGAATCTTGAGCACGACCTTTATGACCTCGCCCTCATTGTTACTGACCTCTGAGTCAGTTACCGAGGGCCACCCGGACAAGCTCTGCGATCAGATCTCAGACGGGGTGCTGGACGCCATCATGCGGCAGGACCCCCGGGGACGCGTTGCCTGCGAGACCGCTGCGACAACGGGCCTGATCACGGTGATAGGGGAGATCACGACGGACTGCTACGTGGATATCCCCAAGGTTGTCCGCGAGATCGTGCGAGACGTGGGGTATACCAACGCCAAGTACGGGTTTGACTTCGAGACCTGCGGGGTGTCCGTCAGCATCAAGGAACAGTCCGCTGATATCGCCATGGGCGTGGATGAGGCGCTGGAGGTGCGGGACAAGGGACCAGGATCCGACGAAATGGAGCGGCTCGGAGCGGGAGACCAGGGCATGATGGTCGGCTTCGCTTGCAATGAGACTCCGGAGATGATGCCCCTCACCATCGCGCTGGCGCACCGCCTCTGCCGGAGGCTCTCAGA
>CAZPYZ010000239.1:0-6642 GCA_964590215.1 uncultured Dehalococcoidia bacterium
AACGGCTCACCCTGGAGCGTTTCCCTCAAGTGGCCCAGGTGCGGTGCGGGGTAGTCTCGACCCCGGGCTCTGCCAACGGGCCTGCCCTTCGCTACGTCCGCGTCCTGGTCGTACCGGTGCTCCCTGCCACCGACGAGTATGTGCCACCGGAACAGATGCAGACCGGAGAGGGAGGCCGTCAACTGGGCAGGGAGATCCGTGAGTATCTCCAGGAGCGATGCCCTCTGACCACGGAGGTCGCGGTGGCATGGGCGGATTATCACTGGGTGAGCGTCTACGCCCGGCTGGTCACACGGCTGCAATCGGGTCTGGCCCCCTTCGAGCTGGAAGCGGCGCGTAACCAGATCCGAGCGGCGGCCCAGGCACGGCTGTATCGGCGTATCCACCCTTCGGTGGGTGGCCCCTCGGGATCCGGGTGGCCGCTGGGGCGCTCCATCACCCAGGGAGACATCTATCCACTGCTCGAGGATATCCCAGGAGTGCGGCACGTAGCCGACGTTGCGTTGCGGTCGGTCAGGTTTGAAGACGGACAGCGGCATCTTGGTTCCAATGAGTCGGTGCTGCGCCTGGAGGAGAGCGAGGTATTCTGCTCCGATATCCACCTTATCGAGCTGGCCGACGAATAGATGGGCACCCTACAAAGGCGGATCGGCAGCGCGACGATTCGCTGGTCCGGCGACGCTTTGTTGGTGGATGAGGTGCGCGCTCCAGATGTCGCCACTGTTACGGTCGAGGCGGGGGAAACCACCGAGATAACCATCGCTAATCACAGTGCCGCTGTTGACTGGCAGGTGGAAGTCCAGGGCCTCACGGCGGGATGGTACACCCTCTCTCACCAGGGATGGCACGCACTCTTCGTCCTCCATCCCCCCCACAGCGACACAATCGCGCCGCCAGGCGAGTACGGATTCGCGTTCCATGTGCGGGTGGACACCGCAAGAAGTGCCATCACTGGACGGGTGCGGCTGTTGCCCCCGGGTGGCACGTCGATGTCCAGCCGGCTGCTCGATTACCTCCCCGGGATATTCAAGGATGCGGACCCGTTCATGGGCCGTTTTCTGCTTATCTTTCAAAGCCTGCTCGACCCACTCGAGCACCTGGTAGACAGCACGTACGTCTATCTCGACCCAGACCTGGCACCCGCCCGTTTTCTCCCCTGGCTTGCCCGCTGGGTGGGAGTCGTCCTCGACCCGTCTTTGGATGAGGCTCAGCAGCGCCAGTACATCCGTCAGGCGGTCGACCTCCATCGATGGAAAGGAACCAAACGTGCTCTGCGCAATGAGCTGGCGATCCGCTTGAACGCCGAGGTGCTCATCGTCGAGAACTTTGCGGGGCTCCGCCTGGGCGAGGACGCCCGCCTTGGGATCAACACCCAAATCGGCGAACGGCGCGACGGCTCGCTCACCATCACCGTAATCGGCGCTCGCGCCCTCGATCCCCTCAAGATCGGCGAGATGGTAGCAGGGTTGGTGCCTGCGGATGTGGAATACACGGTCCGGACGGTTGCCGGTCCGACCCCGACCCCCGGAAGAGGCCATGCCTAGGCTGCTCACGGACACAGGCGACGTATTTCAGGTCCCAGCAGAGGGATGTCTCATTGGCCGTGGGGCCGAACAAGACACCGGTGGCCTCGCCTTGATCGACGTCGGCGGGCTTCCGAGCGGACGGACGGTGTCGCGGCGTCACGCTCGTCTTCGTCGTGCAGAGGACGAGTGGCGGCTGGAAATGGACGGAGAGGCGCGGAATCCTGTCTGGATCGATGACCGCCAGGTGCTGGCTGGCGAAGAGGTACCGCTCCTCCACGAGGCCCGCATCCGGCTGGGCGACGTGATATTGAAGTTCGAGGTAGACCCGGACGCCGGAGGAGCGCTGTTACAAGGGTCGATGACGGCCCATCAGGTCGCCACTGCGGCCGCCGAGGCGGCGTCCGCGGCACGGCTCGAAACCGACGGAGCCGTGGCAGCGATGGGCCTCGCGCCGCTACGCTACGTCAGGCCCTTTAGGGGGATGATGATCGATGAGGTGGTTTGGGGGGACGCCCATGAGTACCACCGGGCCCTGGCTCGCCTTCACGTTCTCAGCGCCCATGGTTGGGGAATCATCGAAGGACTGGCGGTGCTGGCGGAGCCGACGGAACCGGGTACGATCACGGTCCGTCCCGGTGCCGCCGTCGACGCGCTGGGCCGGGTGATCATAGTCAGCCAAGCCATTCGAATCCAGGCTCCCTCTGCCATCCCTGCGTCGGGCCTTTACGTGGTCCTCCGCTGGCGGGAGGAGCCGGCGGAACCCCAAAGCGCTTTGGCGGGCCCTGACGAGTCCACAAGGATGATGGAGGGGGGTCGAATCACATTGGACCGCAGGACGCCAGCGCCGCCTGCCATCGAGCTGGCACGGATCGCCCCAGGCGACCGGATCGCCAACGCAGCCGATGCTTTCTCACCTGGGGCGGGGGAGATCGACGTACGGTTTCGCGTTTGGCTCCCGGCCCGCGCGCCGCAGCCCATCCCCGTGGCCCAGCTCATACTTCCCGGCGCCGGCACCCTGGATAAGGTGGCTGAGCGCCATCAAGCCGGACTCCGCTATCTTATCCGAGAGATCACGAGGACCAGTTCGTACCGCGCCCGTTGGGTTGGGACGGTCAGCCTAGGGGGTACACTCCCGCCGATCTCCCTGCTGTATCTATCGGGTGAGGAGGGGTTCTCGCTGGACTCCAAAGCCGAGGCCCAGCTCAGCACTTTCTTCTCGACGGGTGGCGTGCTCCTGGCTGAGGGATGTGAGGGGCAGCGCGGTAGGGAGTTCAATGCGGCGGTGCAACACCTTGCGAGCGGCCTCGCCCGCCGGCCCGCGGCGCTGGCCCGGGATCACCCGTTGTTGCTCGCCCATCACGTGTTCGGGGAAGGGCCCGACGGCATCGCGGAGGACGACGGCTTCATCGTCAGCGACGCAAATCTGGGTTGTCTCTGGCAGGGCGGAGAACAAGAGGCGCCTGCGACGAGAGAGCAGATCCGAACCGCGTTAGAGTTCGGGGTCAACATCGCGCTCTATGGCATGCGGCGGCAGCGTCCCCTCGAAGTGGCGGGGCTCGGACCGTAACTTGGGCGCCTGACCGACCTGACCCGTCGTGATACTGAACATCAACGAGCCGACGAGCACCGAGAGCCAGAGCTTCACCGACGAGCTGCGGGCAGGGGACAGGATTTTCCGCCTGCCCAGCCGGGAACACCAACTCATCACCGTCGGCCGCCGCGCAGCGCGGACCCCAGAGGATCACGGCCCTGAGATCGACCTGACCGGCGTTCCCGGAGCCCGCACGGTGTCCCGTCAGCACGCCAGCCTATCCCTGAGAGAGGGCGACTGGCACATCCAGGCCCATCAAGACGCCCTCAACCCCACTCTCCTCAATGGAGCACTGCTCGCGCCTGGGACCGAGACCTTCCTCAAGGACGGCGACATGATCCAGGTGGGGCGAGTTGAGCTGGGCTTCCGTCGGGTCCAGAACGTGGGCCCGGAATCTATCGAGGCTTTCATAGACAACCTGGAGACCGAGGTAATTCCGGGTGAGCCGCAGCAGATAACCCTGACGCTGGCGAACCACACGGGCCGGGTTGAACGGTTCCAAGTCGCCATCGTCGGGCTGCCTCCTTCCTGGTACCGCATCATCCTGCCGGATGGGACTGCGGGAAAGCCGGAGGTCTACCTGCTCCATTCACCCATCGGCACGGCTGCCACGCCCGAGTCTCGCCAGTACCTCCGTATCGTCATTCAACCTCCCCGCTCCTTTGAGTCGCGGGCCGGTAGCTACAACTTCGAGGTTATCGCCACCACCAGCGGTGAGCCGACGCTGCGGGGAACGGCCAGGGGCGTCGTCAAAGTTACCGCCTTTGAACAGTTGACGCTTAGCCTGACGCCGGAGGAGATCCACCAGCCGACTGGCGTGTATCAAGCCAGCATGCACAACCTCGGAAACGATACGGCTACGGTTGTGCTCCACCCTAGCGGCGAAGGACTGGTCTTCGGCCTCGACGAAGAGGGCGATGCCGAGATCCAGTTGGAGCCTGGCGCCACCGCAACGGTCGAACTTGCGGTCCAACCCCTCCACCGGCACTGGTTCGGGGTGGAGATGCCCTATCATTTCTGGGCGTCTGCGAGGACGGAGACCTTCGAGCCGCCGCCGCAGCGCGCCATGCTCATGGTCCCTCCCCGGATCCCCGGGTGGGCCCAGGTCATCTGGACCCGCTTCTATGCCTTGCTGGCGCCGGTGATCCTGCTCGTGCTCATCCTCGTCTTCGCTTACCTATTCTTAAGGCCTCCGGACATCCTCACCTTCAAAGCCGACGTCGAGGCGGGCCGGAAACTCACCCTGGAGATCCAGATCGATCGGGGGTGCGTCAACCCAGAGCTTGCGGGCCCCGGTGAAATCAAGTTGAACCCGGAGCCCGAAGATTGTTCCTTCTTCAGGCGCCTCATGGCGGCCTTCCCGGGCGTCGCCCAACCCACCAGGTGGACAGGGACCGGAACGCTCCAGCCAAGTCCGGCCAGCTACATTGTCACGGTCAAGAACATGCTGGGAATCAGCAGCAGCCGCAATGTCAGCGTCCCCGCGGCCTTGACGCCTAAGATCGTGAGTGTTCGTGCCGACCCGGATCGCGTGAAGCGGGAGTTAGAGCCGGTCGTGTTGAGCTGGCAGACCCAGGACGCTCACGCGGTCAAGCTGCTACGGCTGGACACGCCTCAAGGAGCCGATCCCATCTTGCGGGACCTGCACATCCCCACCAGCCAGCTGGCTGGGACCGTGACCGACACTTTTGAGCTGCCCAACGCCGACTACCTGATCTTGGCGGCCATCGTTGACGAGGAGGCACCCACAGCGGCGAAGGAACGCATTGAGATCCAGTGCGCCGCTGCCGTACGGGACGCCATCGAGAGCAAGGAGGCCTGTCAGAAGCGGAAAGAGCGCCAAGCGGCCGCCGAGCAGAAGTTTGCGCAGTGTAAGCCCAAGTTCCTCAACAAAGAGGTGTGCGATCTCCCCGACGTGGTCATGCGGATCGTTGCCGTGGCCATCGACCTGCCCGTCATCACGTCCTTCACCGCGGTGCCGGATACGATTAACCCAGAGGGGGCGGTCCAGCTCAAGGGTGCCGTGCAGAACGCAACGCAGATTGTGATAGACTACCGACCCCTGGCTGCAAACGGGCCCAACGGCAATGGTCCTCCCTGTGTTCCGGATCCCCGACTGCCCAGAACACTTCCACCTGGGACCAGCTCCATCGATGTCACGGTCAACCCCGTGTGCGGGGCCGATTTCCTGGTCAAGGCGAGCAACGGGGGAGGCACGTCCACTCAGGCCGTTAGTGTGAAGGTCACGCCGATTGAGATCGTCGCGTTCACCGCGCAGCCGAGCGTGATCCCAACCGGCGGTGAGACGGTCCTTAGTTGGAACGTCGTGGGTTCGGCCCTCTTGGAGCTGGTTCCAGGAGGGGCAATCGCGCCCGGTGAGACCAGCAGGTCCGTGAAGCCATCCGGGACAACAGAATACACGCTAACCGCCTACGGCCCGAACCGGTCCGGTATTCCGGTGAGCAAGAAGCTGGTGGTCACCGTGGGATCGCCGCTGGTGAAAATCGACCTCTTCTCCGCAACGCCCGCAGCCATCGCCCCTGGAGGAACGACGACCCTGATCCTCAGTGTTCAAAGCGCCCGCCGGGTAACCATCAAAGGAAGCGATGGGGGAGTCGTGCTGGACCAGGAGGTCACTCAAGCAAGTGTCCAGCGGAGTGTTGCAGTCTCACCGAAAGAGACGACGGTCTATACGCTGACGGTGAGCAATGAGTCGGGTCAGGCGACAGCCGCGGTCGCGGTGGCGGTGCAGGCTCCTCCCGCAGGGGCTGCGGCTTCAGAGTCGCCGGCGGGCAACCTTCGGCGTTAGCGGCAGGAGTAACCCCGGCCCCGGTACCGTCCGTGTAGGATTCGGTGCTGGCCGGTCCGCTACACCAAGTCGAGACCGCCCCAAGAGGCGGTAAGTTCAACGCGCCGGCGCGCTTTTGACACATCTGGCGAAAGGGCCTAGATTGGCCCCACGTGAGCCAGGAGGGAGTGTCCCCATGGTCACTGAGCGCATCCAGCGGCAGATAGATCGATTCCTTGACCAAGCGGAGCAGGCCTTCGCCGAGGGGGACTGGGCGCTGGTACGCGACCGGGCCGAGAAGGTCCTCCGCCTCGACCGGGGCAACGCCGACGCCAGGGCGTATCTGGCAGCGATCGACGGCGAGGCCGCAGAACGTGTAGAGCAGGCGCCCTCGCCTGCGAGTCCGGTCCCCACTTCCTTCTGTGGCGGCCGCTACGAGGTCAAGAGCTTCCTGGGCGAGGGCGGCAAGAAGCGGGTTTTTCTGGCCCACGACACCCTCCTGGATCGAGACGTCGCCTTCGCCCTCATCAAGACCGAGGGCCTCGATGACGAAGGCCGGGCACGCATTACCCGCGAAGCCCAGGCCATGGGACGGCTCGGGACCCACCCCCACATCGTGTCCGTCTACGACATGGGGGAGCTGACCAGTTCCGAGTTCCGAGTTTCGGGTTCCGAGTCCGCTTCCCAGCCCTACCTGGTCACCGAGTTCATGGCTGGTGGCGATGTGGAAGGGCTGC
>CAZPYZ010000240.1:0-6638 GCA_964590215.1 uncultured Dehalococcoidia bacterium
CCACGCCGGGTCTGTGTGCTTCTCCCAGTAGAGCTTGCTGATGAGCCCCGTTACCAGTCCCGGCCGCCCGTCCCCCAAGGCCACCCCATCCACGCGGCCCACCGGCATCACCCCACCCACCGTGGACGTAATGAACGCCTCATCCGCTGTCCGCAGCGCCGCGGCCGACACCACCTCTGCCACCGCGGGGATCGCCAGTTCCTCACACAACTCCAGCACCGTTCCCCTGGTGATGCCTTCTAGCATGCCCCGGTCCGGCGTGGTCACCCGCCCGTTCTTGACGGCGAAGACGTTGAACCCGGGCCCCTCGGTCACGTTGCCGACCAGGTCCGTCAGCACCACGTTCTCGCCCCCATGCTCGTAGGCGTCGTAGAGCCCCCGCACGAAGTCCAGCCAGTGGTAGTTCTTGACCCTGGGGTCAACCGACTCCGACGGGATCCGCCGAACCGATGACACATAGAGGTGCAGGCCCCGCTCCCGCTGATCCGCGTTGGCGATGGACCCCAGCGGCGCCGCGAAGGCGAAGAAGCGGTTGACGGCGTCCCGGGGGTCCCTGCTCCCGGCGGGCCAGATACCGCGAGTGCACACCATCTCCACGTATGCGTCCTGCAGCCCGGCCCGCCGCACGCACTCCATCAGCACCTCGACCAGGTCCTCCCGGCTCAGCGGCAGCTCCATCCGCAGCTCCGCCACTGAGCGCAGAAAGCGCTCGAGGTGCCGGTCCAGCCGGAAGAACCGGCCCTTCCAAACGTGCGCGACGTCGTAGGTCGCATCGGACCGCAGAAACCCCCAGTCCATGATGTTGATCCGCGCCTCGGAGAGCGGGCAGTACTCCCCATCGACAAAAGCGACTCCACGCAAAGCAGCCTCATGAGGGTTCATTCGCACTCGTCCTCCTTCGGCCTCGAGTATAGTGCCGGTCACGCATTCCCTCCCTCTGGGAGGGCCGCGGCTCAACAGTCTCCTCTTGGGAGACGCCGTCCTGAAAGCCTGTGATTATTTGTAGCGCGGGGGCTTGTCCACCGCGTCCCTGTGCGGGCCACACAGACCCGCGCTCGGCTTCCCGCCATTGGCTCACAGCCTCTAAGCTTTTGAAGGAGGGACAGGGATGAGGATACCGATGCCAGAACAACAAGGCGCTTACTGGTGCATGGTGAAGGTCGATTTTTCAGACCCGAGCCGGGAGGCGGAGTTCAACCAGTGGTACAACGAGGTCCACGTCCCGGAGCTGCTCTCTCTGCCCGGCTTCCTCCGAGCCTGGCGCGTCCAGGTCGCGCAGGATCCCCGGGCCCTGGGCGAACCGGGGCAGACCTATATCGCCGTTTACGAGATCGAGAACCCGGCCGTTTTCGACCAGCTCGCCGGGCGTGCCTCCTGGGATGGGAAATGGGGACCGTACATCAAGAACTGGGCACGCACCTTCTACCACGTGATGTACCCCGGGATGGCGCCCTAGCGAGTTCCGGACAGGACCCCCAGGGTTGTGGCTCGAAGCCCTGGCATCGTCCCGGCCCGCCCCCGGGCCCGAGCCCGGCCAGCGGAGTCCCAGGGTAGCACCCGGGACGGGGAGTACAATGGGGACCTATCACCGGCCTCCCGGGAGGCTCCGTGAACCTGCGCCGGCGTTCCCGCTTCCCTTTCGGCCAGGTGGCGCTGTTGGCCCTCTCCAACGCGGCCCTGGTCTTCCTGCTGGTGCGACACCTCAGTGGCGCCCCCGCCGACATCCGCGCGGGTGAGTGGGAGTCGTTGCTCGGTTTGCCCAACGAGCGCGGCGACTGTCTGGACCGGGTACAGTATGGCGACGTAGGAGGGGATGGATCCGAAGAGGCGCTGGTGTTGGTCCGTACCGGCTGTGGAGACGCAGGGCGGACGGCATCTCTCTACGGGATTGTCAACGGACAGGTGAGATCCCTGTGGGGGACCCCGGAAGAGCCGGCCCTCTTCATCGGCGCGGGAGATGCGGCGATCGCGGAGGACGGTTCCATAAAGGTCCGGGACGCTGACCCTGATTCCCCCCTAAACCGCTCCGGGCTCCTGTCCGTCCCTCAACTGGACCGCCACACCGTCTTCCGGGTGATGGATTCGTCCACGGGATCGGGATACCAGTTCGGCATCCAGGAGCGCTGGCACGACCCTGTGCTCCTTGCAGAGGTGCACGGCACCGGGGGTTGTCTCAACGTGCGCGGGGCCGCGAGCACTTCTGCCGCCGTGGTCGGGTGCCTGCACGACGGCGGGGTCTTGAAGCTGGCCGAAGGACCCGAGACCTCCGGCGGGATCACCTGGTGGTCGCGCGCCGGCGGCGGCTGGCTCGCAGGCCAGTACCTCAAACTCTTCTCCGGACCCGATCCAGGCCGGGCGCCGCCGCCCGGTTGACCCCATTGGGTGGCCTGCTTGCTCCCTGTGGGAGTTCTCGTTCGCAGTTGAGCGGGGCTGACGCCCTCGAAGACCGGGTGGTCCGCCGGCGCTCCTTGAAGGATCTCCGCGACGGGACCCCCGCCCCCGGATCAACGCGCTGCCGGAACACCGAACAGCTCGTCGATCAGCCTCTCCCCGGCCGGCGGTGTCTCCTCCTCCTTGTGGTCTGCCAGGCGCTGGTACAGCTCTGCAGCGGCATCCTGGAACCCCGTGGGAAGTCCCGCAGCCGCGTAAGTCGCGGCGATCTCGTGCATCTCCGGGACGTAGCGCCAGGCCTTTGGGGCACTGCCGCGCAACCCGCTGAGCGCGCGCTCGAAAAGGCCGGGGTGGCTTCTGGCCCACTCCTCCTTGAGCGCCTCCACCACACCGGTCCGCGTTGCCACCGCGACCACTGCGGCGATATGTGCAGAATGAACCTTTGTGTAGGACGCGTAGGCCATCTTCAACGCCGAGGCCGCGGTCAGGGGACCCTGCAGCACGATGGCCTCCATCAGCCCGCTGTCGAAGCACCGACGGACCTCGTCAGCCCGCGCCCCGGACAGGTACACCCGCGCGTTGGAGGGCCTTCGGACGGGCCGGCCCGCTGCCATCCGCACGGGAGATCCCACGATTCCACCGTCGACATAGGCCGCACCCGCTGCCTCCGTCCGCCTGGCGATCCGCTCCGCCTTGGGTGGAGCGATGGCGTTCAAGTCGGCGTAGAGCCCCTGGTACCCCAACGCGATCACCTGGACGGCAACGTCTTCAGCGAACTCAGGCGGGCAGACGCTCAGGATCAGGTCGCTCTCACTAACGGCGCGGGAGAGGCTGGCCACGTCCTCCAGGCCAAACGCGGCCGCCCTCCCCAAGGTCTGGCTGCTCCGCCCCTCCGAGCACCAGATGACGCGGCGGCCAACGCCGGAGACCGCGGCGCCGACGGAGGCGCCCATCTCCCCGGGGTGAAGGATCGTGATGGTCTCGATTGACATGGAGGTGGACCTCGATGGTTAAATTCTCGTCGCGAGGATAGCACAGGAGGAGGCAGCGCCATGTTCAAGATCACCGGCATCCGCTCTTGGAACCTCAATGCGGAAGACCTGGACGCCACGGCCAGGTTCTACCAGGATGTCCTGGGCGCGCAGGAAACCAACCGTCACACGGTCCAGGGCGCCGCAGTGGCGCGGCTCAGGTTGGGCTCCACCGGCATCGGCCTCTTCGACGCTTCCGGGGGACCCAGGCCAGGGGTGCCTCACCACACCCTGGACTTCGAAGGCCCCCGGGATTCCGACACTATGGTGAAGGAACTCGAGGCAATGGGAGTCAAGGTAGAAGCCGTTCGCCGCCATGGCGACGGCCCGGGCTACTCCGTCTACGTCACCGACCCGGCCGGCAACCGCCTGGAGCTGTCCACGGATCCCGCGTAGACGGGCGCCTTCGCCATAGCCACAGGTTGGGCGCCACGCCGCGCATTACTGGCAGGACCTTGTTCGCGCGATGGTGGTGGGATGGGCCCCTAGCCACACCATCGCGCTGAAGCGGGTACTACCCGCCCTACCACCCGTCCACTCACGCATTACGCAGGCACGGATCACGTGCCCGCAGATATGCTGACTGCTGAAAGCTGACAGGGGTCAGTGCTCCTCGGACAGGTACCTGTCGGCCGCGATCGCGGCGGTCGCGCCGTCGCCGGCGGCGCAGATCACCTGCTGGGCACTCTGCTGCCGTACGTCGCCTGCCACGAAGACACCGTGCACCTCAGTCTCCATCCACTCGTTGACCACCACGTGGCCACTAGGATCGAGGGCCAGCTGGCCGTTAACCAGGGAGGTGTTGGGGGGTAGCTCTGGGTAGGGGAAGTCCCACGGGCCCTCGGTCATGCCCATGGCACCCGTGGCGATGATAACCGCGGCAGCGTCGTAGTCAGCTTGAGCGGTCTTTACGCGCTTCACCCGGGACTTGAGTTCCACTTGGTGGACCTCCTCGGTCCGGATCTCAGCGCCAAACTTCATAGCCTGGTCAGCCATGGCCGTGCCCAAGTCCTGCCCGCTGATACCGTCAGCGTATCCCGGGTAGTCCTCGATAAGGGGTACGTCGACGATCTTGCCCCCCGGTGTCGCCCGCTCTAGCACCACGGTCTTACGACGGGCTCGGGCAGCATAGAGAGCGGCGGCCAGCCCCGCGGGGCCGCCCCCGATGATCACAATGTCGTAGCTTTCGGCCACGACGGTAGTATAGCCTACCAGGCTTGATTGGCAGGCAGCCGGAGGGTGCCAGCGAATGATCTGAGGGGGGTCAGAAGGGCAGGCCGGCCAGCTCGTGGGCCGTCGCGGCAGCCTCCCCCTCCTGCCAGAATTTCTGGTTCTGGCCCTGGAAACGCACCTCGTACCACACGTTGTCCTGTCGCACAGACCCGGCAACCGCTTCCTGATCGGTGATCACTTCGTAGATCTGGGCAATGCCCTTGGGGCCTTCCACGCTCGCATATAAGCTCTCAGCCACCTTATTCTCGCTCCTTTCTCAGGTACGGCTTCCAGCGCTGAACCCCCGGAGCCGCGCGATTCTCGACCAAGGATCTCCAGCCTGTGCCCCCTTCCACCCCTAGCGAAAGCGCGGCGTCACCTTCTCGGCAAAGCTCTCCATAGACCGCCGCACCTGTCCGTGGGGCTGGCCCCCACAGTTGAACCAGCAGACGATGTTGTTGATCCCCGTGTAGTCCCGGTACTGCTCCATCTGATCGGCAACCTGCTCGGCAGTCCCCAAGATCACCGAACGGTGGTTCAGGTAATAGTCGTAGGGCTGCGGCTCGATGTTGAATCCAAACATCCCGCGGTTGGCCGAGATGGAGAAGTACCACATCAATCCCTTCTCGTACTCGTCCCGCGCCTGCTTCGTGGTTGGGGCGACGTGCACCTGCTTCAACTGTGCGATTCGAGACACGGCCTTTCCGATGGCCTCCTCCGTAAACCCTGCCCGTCGCGCCGTCTCGCGATACAACTCCATCTTCCCCTTGGCGTTGTCCCAGTCCGGCCCCTGGCCGAAGATCACCGGCAGGAGCCGCTTCGCCGCGAAGACCACCGACGAGTCGCTTTGGGTCACCATCAGGAACACCGGCGGATGGGGTTTCTGGACCGTCTTGGGAAACACCTCCGTCTCCGGGATGTTCCAGTACTTGCCCTCGTAGGCCACCCGACCGTCCCTCCACGCCATGAGGACGATTTCCAGGGCCTCCTCCCAGCGGCCGTCACGCTCCTCGAAGGGGACCCCGTAGGTGGAGAACTCCAGCGGGTCGTAGCCCTTGCCGATGCCCCAGTCGAAGCGGCCGCCGCTGATCACATCCACCAGGGCGAGGTCCTCTGCGGTGTGCAGCGGATGGTGCAAGGGGAGGCGGGTTACCGCCGCGCCGATCCTAATGCGTGTTGTCCGAGCCGCTAGGGCCGCGGCGGTGATCTGGAGCGAACCAACCACGCCGTAGGCTCGGGCGTTGTGCTCGGCGAGCCAGGCCTCCTCGAACCCCAGTTGCTCCAGCCAGACCGCCTGCTCAATCTCGTTGTGAACCATCTCCTCTTCCGTCATCCACGGCGGCAGGGAGTACAGGTGAAAGGTACTAAAGCTCATCGGCTTCATAAAGTTCATCCTGCAGGCGCGATTCCTGCTGGCGCAGGTACTCAGCTTTGGTCATGGCCGGTTTGTACTCGGCAAGCACCCCCCGGGCGCCCGCTGCCCCGTCTGCCAGCAGGTCGATGACCGACATGGCCATGGCTTTGGCGGGGTTGATCACCGCCGCCTCGTAGTCCTTGATGAGATAGTCGTTACCGTGGCCCACGCCTGTTGCGCCGCCTGCGTAAGGATGGACGACGGGCATGATCTGCGAGAGGTCGCCCATGTCCGTCGAGGCGCCGCGATTGCGATCGCTGGGGTGCGTCGCGACATTCCCTTCGCCCACCAGGGCAACGGCGTTTCGCCTGAATACCTCAGCCAGATCCGGATTGTTGATCAAGGTTAGGTAGCCGGGCAGCGTCTGAATCTGGACCTTTGCGCCCAGGGCCATCGCTCCCGCCCGGAAGGACCTGTCGAGGCGCCTATTCACGCCGCGGATGGCGTCAGCGCTCATGCCTCGCACCCGGCCTTCCCAAGTGACCTCCGCCGGGATGGAGTTGACCGCGGCGCCGCCCTTGGTCAAGATCCCATGGACCCGCACCAGGTCCCGGTCCCGGAAGGTCTCGCGCTGGGCGTCGATGGCATGG
>CAZPYZ010000241.1:0-6622 GCA_964590215.1 uncultured Dehalococcoidia bacterium
GCGGTGGTGCGATGTCATTCCCGCCATCTGGGCTGCTCTCAATGACAATTTTGTGCGCTCTTCAAAGACAGGGCAACGAGGCTCGCTCTTCGCGAGTCCTCACTTGGAGGAAAATAGCTGTAACAAGGCAGGCCCCGGCGCGTTCTCTTGAGCGAGATGGAGGAGCAAGGTTGCAGGACCATGGCACATCACGTCCGGGGAAGCCCGACGACGATGAAACAGCCCTGGTGGACCGCGCCGGGGCGGGGGATCCGTCCGCCTTCGCCGCCCTCTACGACCGGCACCTACAGCAAGTGTTCCGCCACGTCTACTACCGGGTCGGCCACCGGGACGACGCGGAGGACCTCAGCCAGCAGGTGTTCCTCCAGGCCTGGCGGGCTATGCCACGGTACAAGCGGACCGGGGCGCCCTTCGTCGCCTGGCTCCTCACCATCGCCCACAATGAGGTCATCGCCTTCTATAGAAAAGCTAGGACAGCCACGTATTTTGAGGTGGAACCTGAGGCCCGTGACCTCTGGTCGGACCCGGAAGCTCGGGTGCTATCGCAGTTCGACCGGTTGGCGGTGCGCCGCGCGATCCTCCAGCTCAAACCGGAGCAGCAGCAGGTGGTGATCATGCGTTTTGTCGAACATCTCGATCTCCCGGCCATCGCCGCGGCCCTCGGCAAGAAAGAGGGCAACATCAGGGTGATCCAGCACCGGGCCCTGAACGAGCTGCGGCGGTTGCTGGCGCCAGCGATACGCTCCTGATGCCGAAGGTCACCCCGGAGGTCCTGGCGACCTGCCTCGACGACGTCGAAGCCGGACGCCTCAGCCCTGAGCAGTGCGCCGCCGCTCACCCGGCCGAGGCCGAGGAGCTGCGGCAGCTGCTCGAGATCGCGCGCGCCATCCCCGCGCCTCCCTCTCTCGCCCCCGACCCCGCTTTCCGCATGCGGGCCCGGGTGGCCCTGGTGGAAGCCATGGCGGCGAACCAGACGCCGCCGGCCCCTCTGCCTTTCCTCCGGCCTTGGTGGCAGGGTCACCCGGGGTTGCAGTGGGTGCCCGCACTAGCGCTGGCCTTCGCCCTCGTCCTCGCCACCACGGGCGCAGGCGCGGTGTATGCCGCACAGGACGCCATCCCAGGCGATCCCCTCTATCCGGTGAAGCTCACCATGGAGGATCTGCAGGTCGCTCTGGCCCCGGACGATGACGGCCTGGCCACGCTATACGTTACGCTCGCGGCTAGGCGGGTCGACGAAGTCGAGAAAGCCGTGGAGAGCGCCCGGCCTGAGGCAGCGGCCGAGGCCTCCAGGTCCTTCCTCAAGACCGTGGAGCAGGCAGACCGGCACCTGGCGCGGGCAGCGGCAGCGAGCAAGCCCGTGGCCGGATTGGAAGCCAGACTGTCGGAGCACCTTGGCCGAATGCAGCCGCGTCTGGCCGGTGCAGAAGCGGGTGCCGCTCCGGAGGCGCGCTCGCCCATCGCAGCAGCGGCTCAGGCAGCCGGGGCGGGGTTGGGCTCGAAGAAGGCAGGGGCGCCAGGCCGGGGACCCGGCCAGAAGGGCCAGTCGGCCTTCGAAGGGAACGGCGGCCTCGATCTGGCGGACGCCGGCGCCGCTGCCGCAGACCTCGAAGGGCTGAAAACCGAGATCGAGCGTTTGGCTGCGAAGGAGGAAGCCCCCGGGCAGAGCTTCCAGGGATTGATGAGCCACCTGCGGGCGGCGGAAGCTGCCCTTGGCCGGGGGCAACCTCAGGTTGCCGCCAGGAACCTGGAAGCCTTCCTGAACCAGCTGAACGCATTCCGGCAGGCCGGGCATATCAGCCCCGCTGGCTACGACGCGCTCCACCAGGCGTACCAGGCGCTCGCGGTCTCCCTGCAAGAGGCGCCTGCCCGGCAACAACCCCCCGCCTCCCCCGGCCGTCCGGCCAGTGCAGGCGGCGCCGGTCGCCCCCCAACGCCTCCAGGAAGACCGTAGCGGGAATCACATCGCACAGCCCTCCGTCTTTGCGAGAAGCGGTGGGGAGGACCAACCCGGTGGGGGCGACGAAGCAATCGGTCATGCCGCAGGACGGTGCCACTGAGGATGAAACCGGCGCACTGTCTTTGCGAGGAGCGGCGGCGGTGGGGAACCTGTGGAGGGCGACGTGGCAATCCGGGCGGGCGGGAGCGTCGGTCCTCGGTCCAACCGGCCTATTTTCACGGCCATCCGGCCGGGGGGAACCATCGGGATTAGCCTTCCACCCCATCGCCCAGGTTGCTTCGGCCACGAACCACCGGTGACCGGTGGCAGGTCGGGTCTGGCCTCTCAATGACGGACAGGTCCGGGTGCCTGACTGTCATGGGAAAGGCCCAGCGAAGACGTAGGGCGGGTCCCCCTCGGCGAGCTCAGCACATCCTTGTGGCCCTCCTTGCAGCATGACCAGCCGGTCAGGCTGGGGACAAGCCGGCCAACCCCCACTCAAGGGTTCCGGTGCAGCGCGCCTCCGTGATCCGGATCACACTTCTCTCCGTCGCCGAGCCGTACTATACGTAACGTTCCCGTACTTCCGGCCCTTCGCCAGAGGAATTTCCTTGCATAACCCGTACATTTCCAGCATAGTGAGCGACTACAACTAAGCAGGTGAACCTGAAAGGCCAGGGGCGACGAGCTACGAGTGACGAGCCCTACGCGGCCCAGCTGCTCGTCGCTGGTAGCTCGTCGCTGGGGGTCTAGGCCCGTCATCCCCACGGGACGCTGGAGGGATCTATGCCACTGCTGAGCACCCCAACTCGACCGGCGGCGGCGCTGGACCGCCGGACTTTCCTGACCGGAAACCGTGGCGGAGGGACACCCGCCCGGGGGATGGAGACGGTGGAAGACCCCTGGGACAACCCCCTGGCGGCGCTTCGCCCTCGCTTGGCCCACCTGCTGCGACGGGCCGGCTTCGGCGCAAGCAAGCCGGAGCTGGACCAGTTCGAGGCGATGGGCTACGAAGCCACCGTCGCCGCCCTCCTGGACTTCCCCAATGTGCCTGACCCCATCGAAGAGCGTCTGGCCGCCCTTCCGCTGGACCTCACCAAGGGCGACGAGCTGAAGCGGTGGTGGCTTCTCCGCATGCGCTACACGACTCGTCCGCTGCAAGAGAAGCTCGTCCTATTCCTCCACGGGCTCCTCACCAGTGGGCTCAGCAAAGTGGGCGGCCAGCGGGTGGCGCTGCTGCAGCAGCAGAATGAGCTGTTCCGCTCCCACGGCCTGGGAAGCTACCGCGACCTCCTGGTGCAGGTTTCCAAAGACCCTGCCATGCTCCTCTGGCTGGATGGCAACTTCAGCCGCAGGCAGCATCCCAACGAGAACTATGCTCGTGAACTGATGGAGCTCTTCACCATCGGGATCGGCAATTACAGCGAGGGGGACGTCCGGGAGGCGGCCCGGGCCTTCACCGGGTGGAGCGTGCCCAAAGACTCCCTTGAGGCCGTGTTCAACCCCAGGGCCCACGACAGCGGCCGCAAGACCTTCATGGGCCAGACCGGCAACTTCCGGGGGGAAGACATCATCGACATCATCCTCCAGCAGCCCGCCTCGGCAGAGTTCATCGCCAGGCGCCTGTGGCGCTTCTTCGCCTACCCGAACCCTGAACCAGAGGTGGTGGCCCCGCTGGCCGACGTGTTGAGCGGCAGCGACTTCAACCTTGGCGCTGCGCTGCGCCATATCTTCCTCTCCGAGGCCTTCGTGTCCCCCCGGGCCTACCGCAGCATCATCCGCAGCCCGGTGGACCTGGTCGTCTCTACCCTGCGGGTGCTGGGACTGGAGACCGATGGGAGAGGGCTCCCCTACGTGGTGCGGTCCATGGGCCAGGACCTGTTCAACCCGCCCAACGTGGCCGGTTGGCCGGGCGGGCCCACCTGGCTCAACAGCTCCCTCTGGCTGCAGCGCGCCAACTTCGCCAACGGCATCGCCAGCCGCCGCAAAGGCGACGCCGGGACCGCATTCGACCCCGCCTACATGATGGTCACTGAGCGGATCGCCGACGCCACAGGGTTTCAGGACCACCTCTCCGTCCTTCTCCTGGACCGGCGTCCTGCTCCTGGAACCCGAGCGGTCCTCGAGGCCTACCTCGCCAACGGTGAGACCCTGCAAATGACCTCCGCCTCCTTGAACCGCAAAGGGAGAGGTCTTCTGTACCTGCTGCTGGCCAGTCCCGAGTATCAGCTCGCCTGAGGGGGATAGCATGCTCACCCGACGTTCGTTTCTTCGAAGAAGCGTGGTGGTGGTATCTTCGGGGCTTGCCCTGCCCCCGGTGTTCATGAACGCGGCCCACGTGGCCGCCCAACACCTCGGCGCAGACTCTCCCCTGGCGAACCGGATCCTGGTGGTGGTGCAGATGGCCGGCGGCAACGACGGCCTGAACACGGTCATCCCCTACGGGAGCGGGCGCTATCACGATCTCCGGCGCGGCATCGGAGTCCTGGACGCCGATATCGTGCCCCTGGACGGGGCCACCGGTCTCCACCCCAGTCTGGTTCGCCTCAAAGAGCTGTGGGACGAAGGCGCGCTCGCCATCGTTCAGGGGGTGGGCTATCCCAATCCCAGCCTCTCCCACTTCCGGTCCATGGAGATCTGGCAGACCGCCGACGCGGAGAAGAGCTTCGGCGACGGTTGGCTGGGGAAGTACTTCAACCATGTCATCGATGAGCAGGGCCACCTGTTGGACGCCGTCTCCGTCGGGTCGTCGCTGCCCCTTGCGCTGCGGGCCCCCGCCGCCAATGTCGCGGTGGTGGACCGCCTCGAAAACTACCGCCTGCAGAGCGACTTTGGGTTCCCCGGTGGGGCCGACGCGCGGGTCGAGGCGCTGCTCCAGCTCTACGCCCGCTACCCCGCTCGGGCGCCCTATGCTGCCCTCTTCCACGCGGTGGCGCCATCCGCCTACAGGAGCACCCAGGAACTACAGCGGGCGGCGGAGAGCTATCAGCCCGCCCTTCCCTACCCGCCCACCCCCCTCGGCACGGGGCTGAGGCTGCTGGCCCAGACCATCCACCAGGGCCTGGGGATCAAGGTCTTTCACATCGGAATGGGCGGGTTCGACACCCACGCCAACCAGCCGGGCACCCAGGCACGCCTGTTACAGCAGCTGTCGGAGGGGCTTCACGCCTTCTACCGTGACCTGCAGGCCCACGGCAAGGCCCAGGACGTGCTGGTGATGACCTGGTCGGAGTTTGGCCGCCGGGCCACGGAGAACGCCAACCGAGGCACCGACCACGGCACCGCAGGGCCCATGTTCCTGCTGGGCGGCCAGGTCCAGGGTGGTTTCTATGGGGAAGCGCCCTCCCTGACGAACCTGCAGAACGAAAATCTGAGGTTCACCGTCGACTTCCGGTCCGTTTACGCCACTCTCCTGGACCCCTGGTTGGGAGCCCCTGCCGAGGAGGTCCTGGGAAGCTCCTACGAGCGCTTCCCGCTGCTGAGTGGCGGATCAGCCCAGCCCATCCAGACCACCCTGGCGGCCAGCTAAGCACTACCGGGCGGACTGTTCAGAGTTGCGGGGCTTTGCTCGCATCACGGCGCGTAGCGCGGGCTTCAGCCCGCCCGCCCCAGCGCTAAAGCGCTCACTACGAACCATCGCTGAAAGTTGGACACCGAGTTCGTCCACTCAAGTCTGAACACTCACCCGTCGGCTGGAAACCTGGCACAGCCCGTGAATGAAGCTATCATGGTCACGGCGGCACCAGTAGCAATTTGGTTGCAGCGCAGGCGTAGAGCTTAGTAGCCTGTTTCATGAATACGGTGACGAAGCTGCTCTTGTCACCCTGAGGAACGAAGGGTCTGGCGGCGGTGGGGCCTCCCCACCAGACGCCGTCCTGAGCCCGTCGAAGGATGCTTCGTGCCTCAGAGCTTGTGATTCTTTCGTAGCGCGGGGGCTTGTCCCCCGCCTCCCCTGCGGGCCACAAGGACCCGCTCTACGGGTTTGGGCGATTCTTTCACAGGCCCTCAGTACGACAGCGCCAGGAGCGTTTTCGGGGATACGTGCGCGAACTTATGAAATGGTGCGCTTAGGCGGCTCTGGCTTCAGACGGCACGGAGACGATGGCCATTTCGTTTAGACACCTCAAGCAGGAAAGCTCAGGAAGCGCTGAGATCGCGGAGAGTGGCATACGAGCTTACGACGTGCTGAACTACCAGCGCGAAGGCGACTCGCCAGAGGCCGTAGCTGAAGCCTACTCGTTGCCGTTAGCAGCGGTCTACGAGGCCCTCGCCTATGTGAACACTCCGAGGAGATGGAGTCCATCCGGACCCGTGACGAGCAGGGTTATCGGAAGATCATCACCGGCCTCCCCGCCGAAATCCGTGATGGTGGCCCTGTATCTTGACGACAATCTTGCTGACAGGCGGATTGCCCGCCAGATCCCAGCGGCGGGCCTTTTGATACACCCACCCGCTGAAGTTGCGACCAGCGGCGCCGACTGCAAAAAGCGCTCGACCTCGACGCAGTCCTCACCACGAAGGACATCGCGGACTTCGAGGAACTGCATGCCCGCTGGCACGAGGCGAGCCGCGAGCACGCCGGCATCATCGTATGCCGGGAGTTGCCCATCGGCCTGAAGCTTGCCTATCTAGGGCGCGCCCCTTGATCCACTATCTCCGCTCATCCTGAGAGCTTGTGATTCTTTC
>CAZPYZ010000242.1:0-6617 GCA_964590215.1 uncultured Dehalococcoidia bacterium
GGGCGAGGTACACCCGCTTCTTGCCGCCCTCACCCAGGAAGCGCTTGACCTGGTACCGGTCGCCGGCGAAGGAGCTGGGATGGACTGGCGACTCGGGATGCCCTGCGTCCGCAGCTAACCCCTTGCCAATGCTCGCCGACCCGGGAGATTCCCCAGCCAGGTTGCGCTCGGCAGCGGCCAGGTATGTTGGGGCGTCGGCGTTATCGGGGTCCAGGCTGAGGACGGCGCGAGCCCGTTCACGGACAAGGTCCCACCTGGACTCTCTGATGGCGGCTTCCGCCTCGTCCAGCAGAGCGTCGATCTGCCGTTGGACCCGCGGACTGACCACGGTACGCTCCTCTCCCGGGCTCCGGTGGCGCCCAGCGTAGGGCGTTTCGGGTGCGGGTGTCAAAGTGCGCTAGGAGTGCAGCCGAAAAGGGGAGTGAGCCCTCAGGTGGGGCAGGTTTCCAAACCTGCCGGTGCAGGCTGGAAAGCCTGCACCACCAGTTGCCGACCGGACTTCTAGGGCGCTTACACGGGCCCGAATCAGGGGACGGCAGGGGGTAAGGAGGGTCTCAGGCTACTCCAGCCAGGCATCGACAAAGCCGCGCTCGCGCCGCCAGTAGTTGGGCGTGTAGCCCTTCAGGCGGGGGGACCAGAAGAAATAGTCTGACCCGTGGTAGATGGCCAGGCCGAACACGTTGTCGTAGACGTAGCGAGCGGCATCACGAATGGCCTGCTTCCGTCTGTCGGGGTCGGTCTCCGCCTGAAGCGCCGCCAGCATGCCGGTAAGCCTGGCGTCGTCGACCCGGTTGAAGTTCTGGACGGAGCCGGGGAGGTAGAGGGAGAACACCCAATCGCTGATATCGCCCGCGAAGCGGGCGTTGGGGACCGTCGTGGTCTGGAACTCGCCGTTTCGGAAGGCCCGGGACTGGTCCTCACGAGCCACCGTTCTCAGGGTCAGGTTAATGCCGATCTTTCGGAGCTGGGCCTGGAGTAACTCGTTCTCCTTCACGTAGCGTTCCCCTCGTTCGGGGGCGATGGGGTGGTCCAGCGTCAAGCCGCCCGCGTAGCCGGCCTGCTGCAGCAGCCGCTTCGCCTCTTCCTGGTCGTGCTTCATCAGTTGCCGCAACTCCTGATCGGAGAACAGGCCCGCAATGGCCCCTGAAAGCCCCCAGGCCCCCTGGCCGTTGGAGAAGACCTTGATGAACTCGTCCCGGTTGATGGAGAGGGCGATGGCCCGGCGGACCCGTACGTCGTCGGTGGGCGGGCGTTTGGTCTGGAGGAACATCTGGAGTGGCGCGGGCTCCAGGAACCGGTACATGACCGCGCGGGGATCGTTCTTGCGGATGGCTTCCGCGGTGTCGTAGCTCACGCCGTCACTGAGGAGGTCGATCTGCTGAGTTTGAAGGGCTGCGATGGCCGTGGCCTCCTGGGGCAGGATGATCCAGCGGACTTCCTCGAGATACGGCCTGCCTTGCTGGAAATAGGTGGGGTTTCGCTTGAACACCCACCGGGTGCCCTTCTGGCTCGCGGCGGGGTCGATCTGGAAGGGGCCTGAGCCTACCAGGTGGTCCTTCATATGGCCGTCCCGTTGGTACAGCTCCTTTGGAAGCACGGCGGCGTACATGCCGGCCGCAGAGATGCCCAGGAAGGCGCCATAAGGCTCCTTGAAGTGGACCGTCACGGTGTGCCCATCCGGGGCCTCGACTTTGTCCATCCCGGTGTACGCCCAATCGACGTAGCTCTTCGGCAACTTTGCATCGGCGAAGGCGCCCGCCCTTGACTGGTACTCGAAGCTCCATTGCACATCGCCGGCGGTGAGCTCCCTCCCGTTCAGCGGCGGTAGGTCCGCCCACCTGACACCCTTCTTGAGGCGGAAGGTGAAGGTCTTGGCATCGGGGCTGACCTCCCATCGCTCTGCCAAGCCCGGGGCTACCAGCGCGGCGCTGTGCTCAATGTCCGGACCGGACTTAAAATCCAGCAGGGTGTTGTAGGCGAGGAGGACCCCTACGTTGTTGGGAGTGACGATCCCGTTGTAGGTGGGGTCCCAGTCGAAGGGGTCCAGGGCACGGTTGAAACGGAGGACGCCCCCGGATTTGGGGCTACCATCATCAGCGGGGGGTCCGGCTACCTGTTGGCCAGGGCCACAGGCAAGGACGGCCAAGGTGAGAACCAAGGGGAGGAATCGTAGTTGCATTGAACCTCCGTTGAGAACGACGCTGCTAAACGAATGCCACCCGTCGCTTAACCCTTCGTTTGATTGGATGCCTCATGCTCCGCATCCGCCACTCCCTCTTGGTACAGCCTCCTATGGGCCTCGGCGCGCTCGATGTGCTCCTTTTCCCGCCAGCTCTGGGTCAGCGCTCGCTGCCAGGCGCCCCGATCGTCCCGCTGAGCGGCCCGCTCCAAGGCCTCGAGGACATGCGGCGGCACTTCCTGGCCCTGGGATTGCAGTTGCGCCTTGAGATTGGCGAGCGCCCGTGGCGTCCTGGCCATGCCTCTGCCTTCGTAGCGCTCCCGATGCTGGTCTTCCCTTGGAACGGTCCGCACGGGCAATGCCGGGCCTCCTCCATGGGCCAGCCCCAAAAGGAGTGAATCATTGTAGGCGGCAGTCCAACCCTGGTGGTCCATGATGTGCAGGTAGGTGTCCTTGGCTGCACGGTTGCGGCTGAAGGGGTTTTCCGCCACGCGATTGGCATAGGCCAGGGTTTCCCGCTCCAGGGCGCCTTGGTCGGGGTAGATACGAGTCACGAACCCGAGGTCGTAGCACTCTCGGGCCGTGAGGAAGCGATGCTCGTACGCAATTTCCAGAGCCTTGCGCGGACCGAATTCCCAGACCGCCGGGCCGGCCGGCATGAAGAGGGCATCTTCCGACGCAAAGACGAGGTCCATCGAAGCGGCGACGCTAAAGGCGTTGAAAATGCACCAACCATGCACCATCGCGATGGTTGGTTTGGGGATCTGGCGCATTCTCCCATGTTGTCCGTGCAGCAGGTAGAAGTGTTCCTCCTGGAACTGGCGCCACACTTCACCCTCCGAACCGTAGTCCTTCATCAGTTGCTCAGGCGTTCGTTCGTCGGCCATCATCGGCGCCGACTCAGGGGTGAGCCCGAACGCGTCATCTCCACTGGAGAAACAGACGCCTTCGCCGGAAAGGACGATAACCCGGCACTCCGGATCCACGGTGGCGCGGTCGAAGGCATGCTCAAGCTCGGCCAGTAGGGGGTGGCTGAGGGCATTCCTGTAGCGTGGCCGGTTCAGGAGAACGCGGGCCACCCGTCCCGGCTGATAGATCAGGCGCTTGTACTCCTGGTACGCCGGGACCTTGTAGAGACGATCGAATATTCGGTAGTCGGCCACAACCTGCTCCTTTGGGTGGGCGGTTACTCGGCGACGCCGGCCTCCTTTCGCCGCTGCTCCTCTGCCTCCCGCCTCACCCGCTCGTTCCACGCTTCTCGCTGCCGGCGAGCCCGCTCCCGGTTCTCAGGATCGCGCCACTCGGCATCGAGCGCCTTCGCCCAGGATGCCTGCGGATCGCGAGCCGCGGCGCGTGCCAGGGCATCGAGCACGTTCTGGGGCACCGGCTTTGCCTCTGAGTCGAGCTTGGCTTTGAGGGCGGCCAGGGCCCGGGGCGTCCGGGCCATCCCTCTGCCCTCGTACCTACGGTCATGAGCATACCCGTCAGGGATGCCGTTGCCTGAGATGCCGGGATTGAGCCCGGCGCTTGAGTAGTACGTGCCTGCCAGCCCGCGGGCGTTGATGAGCCGCCGCTTGGCTTCTTGCAGGAGCTGGGGAGTTTGGGAGGCGACCCGCTCTGCGTACACCAGCGTCTCCCGCTCCAGGACCTCGAAGGTGGGATAGACACGGTTAACAATCCCGAGGTCATAGGCTTCCCGCCCGGTAACAAACCGGTGCTCGTAGGCCAGCTCCGCGGCCTTCCGCCAATTCAAGCCGGTCCTTTCGTTACCGAACCCGCCTGCCGAGAGGAAGAGAGCATCCTCGGTCGCGAAGATGAGGTCCATACAACAAGCCATCCCCATGCCGCCGTAGATGGCGTACCCGTGCACCATCGCCATGGTGGGCTTGGGGTGCGGCACGATCTTCACGGTGTGCATCTCGTCTATGTACCAGTTATGCTCGATCCAGTATTCCCGCCACAATTCGTGCTCGCTCGGGAAGCGTTTCATCTGCTCTTCGGGGGGAAGCCCGTCGGCCAGGACCGGCGCCGCTTCGGGGCTGGTGCCGACACCGATGGCATCGTGCCCTGCGCTGAAGCACTCTCCCGCTCCCGAGAGGATGATTACCCTGACCTCTGGGTCCCGAGCCGCGCGGTCGAACGCGTTCTCTATCTCCTTGTACATCGGGTGGCTCAGCGCGTTGTGCCACTTCGGCCTGTTCATGATAATCCGGGCCACCGGGCCCGGGTGGTAGATGATGCGCTTGTAGTCCGGTACGTCAGCCATGGATGATCCTCCTCCGTGATAGCATCTTTCGTCCGTTTTGGGTTCATGGCAAGCCCGACGGCTGTGCAGGGTCGGGCGTTCCCCTTCCCATTCTAGAAGCACGGCCGGAAAGTTGTTGACCCTGGGGCTTCGCCCCAGACCCCAGCTTCACGCAGCCGTGGTTTTCCCCTCCTCCCCCGGGTGAGTGCGGCGTTTCCGGCCGCACTCCTAGACCTAGAATGGCAGGCGCTCGCCTCTCCTGAACTCGGGTGCTCGAGTCAAGTCGATCCAGGTGATGGCAGGGGTATACAGGGGGATCACTTGGGCGCCGGGGTTGTACAGGTAGTCCCTCAACCAGGGCTGCCACGCGGCAAACCCGAACCGTTCCGTGGTCGGAATAGCGTACACCTTATCCAGGACGATCCGCTGCATCTCCCGCGCCATCTGCACCCGTTTCTGGTGATCGCCCTCCGTTTGGGAGGCCAGGATCAGGCTGTCCAGGGCGGGATCGTTGATGCCGTAACCCGCGTAAGGACCTTTGCTGTAGAAGTGGTCCAGAAAGCCTGCGAAGGGGATGTCGCTGGTAGTGGTAAGCATGACATCGTATGACGCGTTCTTTCGGCTCAATTCGAAGACCGCGGTCTCTTCGGGCTTGAGGGTGACCTCGATCCCCAGGTCGTTGCGCCACGCACTGGCGAGGGGCTCCGCGATGGCATTGGACGAAGAGAGGGTGGGCCGGAACTTCATTTCGAACTTGAATCCCTGGGGAAAACCGGCCTCGGCGAGCAGCCGTTTTGCCTCTGCAATGTCCTGGGCCTTGGGCTGCCGGTATCCCGGCATCTGGCCCAGCTCGTTCGCGGGGATAGCCCACACTAAGTCCGCCTGTGCCCCGGGTGGCGTCGGCTTGCCCCTTCCCTGGTACGCCAGCGAGATGAGCCGCTCCCGGTCTAACGCGAGGTGGAGGGCCTTCCTGACCCGGATGTCGTTGAAGGGTGGCTTATCCAGCCGCATGAAAACGGCATTGGCGTAGGTCTCCAGGTACTCGGCATAGCGGATGCCCGGCACCAGACTGTCCACTTGCTGCAGGTCCGCTATGCCGCCGGGGTTGTAGGCGTCCATCCGTCCGGTGGCCAGCGCCGCCACGATGGCCGCGTCGTCCAGACCCCGGTGGACCACTATCCCGTCAAGAAATGGCCGCCCCGTGTCCCAATAGTTGGGGTTCCTTTCGAAGGTGATCCCCTTCTGATTATCCAGCGTCACTAACTTAAAGGGTCCGGTCCCGTTGGATTCTTGTTCCAGGCTCTTCCGCTGGTCGGCCCAGTGCTTCGGTTGGATCTTTACGATATCGGCGACAATCTCGAAGAGTAGGTCCGGGCTAGGACCGGTCAGGGTGAGGCGGACCCGGCTCTTGTCCAGCGCCTCGACGTCTTTCATGACCTGGGACAGGGAATAGCCGGAGACATACTGCGTCTTGGGATCGACCGCCCGCTTGAAGGTATGGACGACATCTGCGGAGGTCATCTCGACGCCATCGTGAAACTTGACCCCTTGGCGGAGTGTGAAGATGTACTCTGTCGGGCTCGTCTGCTCCCAGCGCTCGGCGAGCCAGGGGACGACTTCTCGGGCGGCGCGGAAGTTTACATTTGGCCCGGTCTTGTATGCCACGATGGGCTCATACGTGGGCCTGCTCTTTAGTCCAATGGACGATCCTCCAGCCCCCTTAAATGGGTCCTTGGTCTCAAAGGTCGGACGGGCAGGAACATGGAGTAGGCCTCCATACTGGGGCGTCTCTGCCGTTGGCGCGTCGCCGCCTCGTTCCGGAATCGGCTGCGGCCGGCAGCCCAACGTGAAGACAAGGCAGACCCCAATGGCCGCGGCTACTGAGATTCGAGGGTGCAACATGGGAAGCCTCCTCTCCCGAGCTACGTTGTCAAGACGCCCGAGCACGCCGGGAACTGGTCGGCCGTGGGTCCCCCCTGCGAGCAGAGGCTCGCTCCGGACCCGATCTTCACGGAGCCATCGCTCCCCTCTCCGCGGGGGCGAGAGGTCTGCTCCCCGCCGCACTCCTAGTGGGTCACGTGTCATCGCCGGCACTTCTCCCCGGATCGGTGGGCCCGCCCGCCTACTCTCGGATGCTCCGTGACACTGGGGCTGCGCCCCAGACCCCAGGTTCACGCAGCGGTCGTTTGCCCC
>CAZPYZ010000243.1:0-6604 GCA_964590215.1 uncultured Dehalococcoidia bacterium
ACGTGAGCCGCAGCATGACGGGCGACGGCAACCTGCTCAAACCCTGCCGCGAGGACGTGAGCCAGATCTGCCTCGGGGTGGCCGAACGCTGGCAACCGAATCCTGCCTCCACCGAGTACACCTTCAAGATCCGGGACAACGTGCTCTGGCACGATGGTAAGCCCTTTTCCGCGGAGGACGTGAAGTTCTGGTTCGACCTGGGGTACTTCGGCGTGAAGGCCGGCGACAAGGTGCGCGGCCCAGCACGCGCCAAGGCGGAGATGGGCGACATCAAAGAGGTGACGGTCCTGCCCGGCAACCAGGTTCGGGTGACGCTTACCGGTTCCGATCCCCTCTGGGCCAGCAAGCTCGCCCAGATCGACGTGCAGGGCGGCATGGGCAGCATCTGGCACCCGAAGCACCTGATGCAGCCCCGGATCGATCAGGGCGAGGTCAATGTCGCGCCCCAGGAGGTGGGGTTTGTGGGCATTGGGCCCTTCAAGATGGACAGGTATGAGAAGGGGAGCGTGATCCAGGTCCGCCGGTTCGAGCAGTACTGGGAGAAGGACGAAAAGGGACGGCCTATGCCGTACCTGGACGGGGTCGACTTCCCCATCATCACCGACCCCACCGCCATGGACGCGGCCTTCCGCACCGGGCGGCTGGACGGCACCGGGCGGGGCGCGGGGTTCTACTTCACCACCGAGCGCTATGAAGCCCTGAAGAGCGCCATGGGCGACCGGCTGTATTTCGCCCAGATCGAGGGCGCCGTGCGGGGTATGACCATTACCGTCATACGGCCGGGGCCGTGGCAGGATGCACGGGTCCGCCAGGCTCTGGGCCTGTGGGTGAACAAGCAGGAGATGGTGGAGGCCATCCAGGGGGGGCCCTGCTGCGGGTTGATGCACCCGGGCATCAGCCCCAACTCTCCCTGGCCGGACCCGGACTGGAGAGCGTGGCCAGGCTTCAATCCCGCCACCAAAGAGGCGGACCGGGCTAAGGCGAAGCAACTCCTGTCCCAGGCGGGCTACCCCAATGGGTTTGAGATGGGGCTGATGTGCCGGCGACAGTGGCTCTTCCGTTGCGAACCCTACATCGCTGAGCTGGCCAAGCTGGGCGTCAGGCTGAACCTCGATATCGTGGACGACGCCGACTGGACCAGGAAGTTCATCGCCGCGCAGTACGACATGGAGATCACCGCGTCGCCCTGGGAGTTCGACCCGGGCATCGGCCCCGAGATGATAGAGAGCAAGCTATACCGCTACAGCGTCGAGCCCTCGGCCACCATGAAGCACGAAGACCCCAAGGTAGAGGGCTACTTCCAGCGCCTGAAAGCGGTCCAAGGGAACCAGGAGGACCGGATCAAGATCTGGAGGGAGTTGGAGCGGTACCTGGTCCTGGAGCAGGCCTACTTCGTCCCAGGCGAAGCCGAACTGGCACT
The DNA here is from genome assembly GCA_964590215.1 of uncultured Dehalococcoidia bacterium. Taxonomy (GTDB): domain Bacteria; phylum Chloroflexota; class Dehalococcoidia; order SHYD01; family SHYD01; genus CAZPYZ01. The sequence goes on from CAZPYZ010000243.1 coordinate 1,421, forward strand.
CATGGCCTATCGCACGTACCTCAAGGGCCTCTACATCCCCAGCCGCGGCCGCAACAACAACATGGACCTCGCGACGGTGTGGCTGGACAAGTAAGTTCAAGGTCCAACGTCCAGGGTCCAAAGTGAGTCTGCCCGCGTTGTCGTGCTGAGCGTCAGCGAAGCATCTGGTCGGGGCGGCCCCCCGCCAGACCCTACACTTCGTTCAGGGTGACAACACAGGCGCCGTGATAACCAGACAGATCGCCAAGACAACAAGAGGCCAACAATGCGACAAGCCCGGCGAGCACTTCTTTGGACTTTGGTCTTTGCCCTTTGGACTTTCCTCGCCTGCGCCCCGGCGTCCGCACCGGCCCCGGCGCCGGCGAGCGACATGCCCAGTCCCGGCGGCGTTCTGAATATCCGCACTCTCGTCGATCCCGCGAACTGGGACGTCCACGAGACCAGGAGCGTTCCCAACAGTTGGGGTGTGGCACAGGCCTACAGCAGCCTGCTGGCCTGGAAGTTCGGGCCCCAGGTGGAGTACACCGAGATGGTGTTCCAGCCCGAGCTTGCGGAGCGTTGGGAGGTCTCCCCCGACGCGCAAACCTTCACCTTCCATCTCCGCAAAGGGGTCAGGTTCCACAACCTGGCCCCCGTCAGCGGCCGCGAGTTGACTTCCGCCGACGTGAAGTTCAGCGCCGAATACGGCGGGCGCCTCGGTGAGCTCAAAGAGAAGAGACTCCCCGTCGGTGAACAGGACTACATCTGGGAAGGCCTCGAGCGCATCGATACCCCTGACGCCTATACCGTCACCTTCCGCTTCAAGGCGCCCTACGTCCCCTACCTCAGCTATGCCGCGTCCGACTACTTCCCCATCATGCCCCGGGAGATCTTCGATCAAGACGGCGGATTTCGGAACCTTATCGCCGGCAGCGGGCCCTACATGCTGGACACCGCCGCCTCCCAGAAAGGGACCCGCTGGGTCTGGAAGAAGAACCCCGCCTACTTCGAGGCCGGCAAACCCTACGTGGACGAGGTTCGCTGGCTGGTGCTGCCCCAGGAATCGACGATGTTGGCGGCGTTCCAAACTCGTCAGCTAGACCTGATCCACGACGGGCAGGACGTCCGGGAGGCGCGCGAGCTAGCCAAGAGCAACCCCCAGGCGGTCAGCTATCGGTGGCTGCAGGCGCGCCACCCGGAGATGTGGCTCTCCCAGTTACCCTCGCGCAACAGCCCCGTCCGGGACATCCGGGTCCGGCGCGCCGTCGCCCTGGCCATCGACCACGACGAGATTAACCGCACCCTCTTCGCGGGCGAGGCCGAGTTCGGGGTCCCCGGCGCCATGCCGGGCCTCTTCACCCAGGCCGAGGCGAAACAGATGACCCGCCACGATCCCTCGGAGGCCCGCCGCCTCCTGGCCGAGGCCGGCTACGTCAACGGGGTTTCCCTGGAGTATTTCCTGGCCCAGGAGGTCGACCAGACCCGGGTAAGCCTCGCGGAGCTGCTGCAGGCCCAACTCAAACGGGCGGGCATCGACCTTCAGATCAAAGTGGTTGAGCGCACTCAGCAGCGCCAGATCCGGCGCTCCTACAACTTCGATATCGACATGGACTCCATCGGCCGCCTCCACGACGACCCGGACTCCCAAATCATGGGACACTATTATGGGACGGCTCGCGGCAACTATAGTCAGATTAAGGACCCGGCCCTGGATCGCCTCCTGGAGTCCAGCCGGCGTGAGCTGGATCCCGAGAAGCGGCGAGAGATCCTGCGGTCCATCAGCAAGCACCTGGTCGACAACGTCTACGCGATCCGCATGCTCGCTCCGCCTCAGTGGAGCTTCTGGCATCCCTCCGTCCAGAACTACCGGCCCCACTTCGGATCCCGCGCGGACTACGTCTGGGTCTGGTTGAATAAGTAGGAGTGGGGTCTAGGGATAGGTTCCCTCTCCCTCTGGGAGAGGGCCAGGGTGACGGCAACGGCCCTTGAAATCACAGATACGACAGGCGACGCCGCGTTCCGACTGCGGTCACATCTAGCTCTCGCCGTCTTCGTCTACGGCGCGTATTTCGCGACGACTTCAGCTTCCAGCGGAAGGATGTCGGCCGCGCATCGCCTGAGTTCATCAGCCATCTCTATGTACGCCTGAGCTAACTCCGCCTCGAACGCGTCCTTGCGGTTGCTCTGCGCTGCTTCGGCCTCGAACCATGGCGGCACACGATCGGTCGGGCACGGCCTTGCAATCGCGCTCTGGGCTCCGGTGGCGCCAGTGGCTACGAAAATGGGTGGGGTGGCCGCAAGCCGCGGTGACACCGAGGGCGGGCAGGCCCACAACACGGGGCGCGGCATGTTCAACCCAATGACGCTCCCCATCCTCTGAGACGAGCACGCCGTGAGTGGGAGCAATGACCACTACGGCCGAATCGACCTCCCCAGTTGCGGCCACGCGGCGGGCGCGCTGGCTTTCTCCAGGCGCTCCTCGATGGGAGCAGTCTCGTCCCAAAACTGGGCGATGATCCTCCGTCCGTTGAACCCATCGGAGGCGTCCGAGGCGAGCCAGACCATGGGCGGGCCCATGATCTCCGGTTTGAGGAGGGCGCTGCGGTCGCGGCCGGGCGGGATCATGTTGGTATCGGCGGCGCCCCCGGGGATGAGGACGTTGGCGGTGACGCCGGTGCCTTCCAGCTCCCGGGCCATGGTCGCAATGAGCGCCTCATGGGCCGCCTTTGACGGCCCGTAGGGAGCGCCCCGGAGCATCGTGTCGAGGCTGGTGGTGACGCCGACAACGCGGCCCCAACCTTGCTGCTTCAAGTGGGGAGTCGCGGCGCGGGCCATGAAGAACGGACCGAAGGCGTTGACGGACAATGCCTTGACCCAGACGTCCGGCGGAATGTTGGTGAAGTCCCCGTCGATACGGGGATTGATGCCGGCGTTGTTCACCAGGACGTGCAGCCCGCCGAGGCCCGCGATAATCTTCTCCACCGCGCCCGTCGCGTCCTCAGGCCGGGAGACGTCGGCCAGGATGGGGAGGACGGCATCGCTTCCCGCGAGGGCCCTGGCTTCGTCGGCCGTCGCCTCCAGGTAGTCGTGGTCCACGTCCACCAGTGCGACCTGGGCGCCCGCGCCAAGGAGGGCGAAGGCCATGGTGCGGCCGAGGCCGGGATTACTGCCGGCGCCGGTGACGAGGGCGATTTTCCCCTGGAGGACCCGAGGTTCGGTCACGGGCCTATACTACACGGTTATGGAGCTCCTGACAGAGCGGCTCCGGATCCGGGAGATCGAGCTAGAAGACCTGGACGCAGTCAACGCCTACGCGTCCGATCCCGAGGTTGTGCGCTACCTGCCCTTTGGACCGAACACCGTGGACGAGACGAAGGAATTCATCCGGCGGGCTATCGCTCAGCGCCAGGCCAAGCCCCGGTATGCCTACGAAATGGTGCTAACCCTCCGCAACGACGGACGGCTAATAGGAGGCGTCGGGCTGCGGGGGCGAGACCCACAGGGTGATCAGGGGCAAACCTCGGTGCCCGACCGCTGGCCCGACTGGGGCTGGCCTGCCTGGTACGCCACACGCCAAGGGGACATCGGCTATATCCTGACGCGGGACCTCTGGGGGCAAGGATATGTGACGGAGGCGGGCAAGGCGATGCTTGCCTTCGGGTCAACGAGTTGAAGCTGCACCGCATCTGGGCGATGTGTGACGCACTGCTGGAGCAGGAGTTCCGACTTACAATGTAACTGGGGTTGGGCAGACAATGAGCAAAGTCGTAAGCATCAGACTAAAGGACAACCAGTTCGGCCGGTTGCAGCGGATCGCCCGGAGGACAGGCCACACCCCCTCCACCACCGCGGCGCGGCTGATCGAGGAGGCGCTCCGGAAAGAAGAGTTTCCACTCATCGAGTTCAGGGACAACGGGCTCGAAGGGAGGGTGGCGTATCTCCAGGGAACCCGGTTCAAGGTCTGGCTGACGGTGTGGCTGTTCCGGAGCGCCAACACAGACGTGAAAACCATGGCAGAGCTGTGGGGCATCCGGGAGATGGACCTGCGGGAGGTACTGCGCTACGCGGCGGCCTACCCGGAAGAGGTGGAGCCGGCCATCGAAGAGGCGGAGGCCTGGGACGAGAAGGCGAGTAGGGGAGAGATACCAGGGCTGAGAGTCATTGACATCCGCTCATGATGCTCCTCCTCAATGGGCACATAGCGGAAGCCGTGGCCAGCGGGCTCCGGCAGGATGGCACCGACGCGTTGGGGCTGCACGAGTGGCGTGAGGGGCAATACCGGACAGCTTCAGATGACGAGATCCTACGCGCCGCCGCGGAAGACAACAGGGTGTTGGTGACGCATGACATGGGCATCCAAGACCTGCTAAGGCAGTGGGCCCAGGCGGGCCAGCACCACAGCGGCGTCATCTTCATCAATAGCCGGACAATTAGTCAAACCGAAATAGGGCAGCTCCTGCGGGCTCTGAGGATAGTGGTTCGCGAGCAAGGCGATATAGAATGGCGGGATGGCTCGGCTTTCCTCCGCCGGCCACCCGAGGAGTGACGGTGATCAACACTCGAGAGCTGACCCACATCCACCGTGACGTCGGCGCCCCGCTGAGGGCGTTGAGCCGCATGCTCGCGGATTACGGTGAGGATGATTGGCGAGACCGCTCAGACTACTTAAGCCGAGCGCCTCACGAATGACCGTCGGAACAATGACCTGAAGACCGGTAAAAGGGGGTCTTCCATGCGTGTTTCCCGGATCTACCCAGGGCCCGACGGCAACTCCCAGTTCGAGGATCTGGACATCCCTCTGAAGGCGGCGGACTATGGGGCGCTCTCGGAGGTGGTGCGGTCTGATGGCGTCATCTTCCGGGAAACGCCCGTGGGTGGGGTGTTCGGCTACCACCGCCCGGCGAGGCGGCAGTTCGTGGTGACCCTGAGCGGGCTGGCCGAGATCGAGGCCGGAAGCGGGGAGAAGCGACGGTTTGGGGCCGGGGACATCATGCTGGCCGACGACACCACCGGGCAGGGCCACATTACCCGAGACTTGGAGGGACCGCGGCGGAGCCTCTTCATCCTCGTGCCTGCGGACCTCGACGTGTCCGGTTGGAAAGTCTAGGAGTGCGGCCGGAAAGCCGCACTCAGTCAAGGGAGGTGGGGCAACCTACCGCTGCGTGAACCTGGGGTCTGGGGCGCAGCCCCAGTGTCACCGGCTTT
>CAZPYZ010000244.1:0-6577 GCA_964590215.1 uncultured Dehalococcoidia bacterium
GATCTCTGGAACGCACCGCGCCGGCGGGCCTGAAGTTTGCTGGCTGAGGGGGCAGTGATCGTCCACGGGGTTCTAGGCGGCTTGGTCGGAAAGCCGGTGGGGCAGGCTTCTCAGCCTCCCTGCGCAGGTTGAAAACCTGCGCCACCCAGGGTTGCAATCCTCTTTCCGGGCGCGTTTCGATCAGCTACTTCCTGCGGCTCCCCATCGTCTCCAAGAGGCGTCCGGAGGCTTCGGTAATCTCTTCCACCGCTCGCTGAAACGCTGCCTGGTTCTTTTGTGACGGCGCCCGGAAGCCGCTGATCTTGCGGACGAACTGGAGCGCGGCCGCCCGGACCTCTTCCGCGCTGGCCGGGTCCGGTCCGCGCAGCACCTTGATGCTCCTGCACATCAGCCCGCACCTACCTTTGCAGCCGCCTCCCGCATCCGCTTCAAGTACTCCTGTGAAGCCGCCGCGAGCAGCCGCCACACCCCGGAGTGGAAGAACCGCACCCCGCGGTCCAGCCAGAACCCTACCTGATTGTCCGGACAAGAGCACCCCGCGTACGTCCCCGCGGCCAGCACTTCCTTGACGGCCCCCTCCACTGCCTTCACCACCTCCGGGTGGGTGTTCTGGCCGGGGTAGCCCATGGACACGGAGAGGTCTCCGGCGCCGACGAACACCACGTCCACGCCCTCCACCGCCGCGATCTGGCCCGCGTTCTTAACCCCCTCCACTTCCTCCACCATGGTCACGACGAGCGTCTGCTGGTTGGCGTGAGCCAGGTACTCCGCTGCCGGCATCCCCATGCCAAACCGGTTGTTGCGGTTGGCGCCGAAGAACCCCCGCTTTCCAAGCGGCGGATACTTAACAGCCTCGATCACCCCACGGGCCTCCGCCGCGCTGTTAACGTGCGGGACCTGCACCCCGTAGGCGCCCTGGTCCATGAAGGGCGTGATGATCTCCATTCGGTTCCCAATGGGGCGCACGATGGGGACCAGCCCGCTGGCTTCGCAAGCTCGGATGCTGTGGGGCAACGACTCGGGTGTGAGGGTGCCATGCTCGTTGTCCAGCAGCACCCAGTCGAACCCGGCGTACCCCAGCACCTCGAGGACCGGCGGTGAGTAGTCGTTGGCCATGACCCCGAACACTGCCTTCCCCGCTGCCAGTTTCTCTTTCAGCGTGTTTCGGAACATGGCTACGGCCCGCGCCGGTCTGCCGGCGCCTGATCCACGTCCATCCAGATGGCCCAGGGGTTCATGATGGCCTGCCGGTTCCCCTTGTTGCTCACCCAGTCGTAGACCCATGGCTGCCAGACCGAGTAGAGCAAAGACTGGGGGAGGGGAATGGTGTACACCCGCTCCACCAGTAGCCGCTGCAACTCCTTGAAGATCGCCCCTCGTTTCTTGTCGTCCAACTCCGTGCTCTGGGCTCCCACCAGCCGGTCCACCTCAGGGTCCTTGATGCCGGCCCCCTGGGCGTAGGACCCGCTGGAGTGGAGGTTGTTCCAGGCGCTGACCTGAGGAGTGTCCACCGAGCTGCTCCCCTCCACCACCATGTCGAACTCGCCCTTCACCCGGCGTTGCACCAGGGATGCATTGTCCCGGGGCTGCAGGTCGGCCTGGATATTCAGGGTCCGCCGAAGGTGCTCACCCACCGCCTCGGATGCCTGCGGTTGGTACCCGAACCCGGAGGGGAACATGATGGTCGTCCTAAAGCCATCCGGGTAGCCCGCCTCCCGCATCAGCCGTTTGGCTTCGGCGATGTCCTGGTCCTTTGGCTGGCGGTAGCCCGGCGTTTTCATGATTTCCTCGGGCGGGAGGCTCCAGTCGCTCTTAAGGGGTGGCACCAGGGGCAGGGACTGGGTGCCCTCGCCAAAGGTGAGGGCCTGGTCCAGCTCCTGGCGGTCCAGCACCAGCCAGATCGCCTTGCGCACACGCACGTCGTCCAGAGGCGGGCGGGCCACGTTGAGGTTCACTCCGTAGAGGCTGCCGACGACCTCCTTGCGGAACTGCAGTTTGGGGTTGGTTGCCAGCACCGGCTCGAACTGGTTCTTGTCCACCCGCATCATGATGTCCGCCTGGCCCGCCGCCAATGCCGCGGACATCGTCGAGTCGTCCACCCGCAGTGTATGCTTCACCCCATCCAGGTAGGGCCTGCCGGGTTGCCAGTAGGTCTCATTGCGGACCGCGAGCGCGTCCACGTCCTTGCTGTAGTGCACCAGCTTGAAGGGTCCGGTGCCGTTCGCTTTGCTGGTCGCGTCAGCCCCGCTCATGGCATAGCTGCGGGACATGATGGGGAAGCGATGGTCCGTCAGCGTCTCCAGGAAGTCCGGGTCCGGCCGCTTGGCCGTGATCCGGACGGTATAGCCGTCCACCTTGCTGGCCGACTCCATCGGCTCTGCCCGGTTTCGCACCTGGGGGTTGATCTTCTCGTTGGGGTCTTGGAACCGACCGTAGCTGTAGACGACGTCGTCCGCCGTCAGTTCCTCTCCGCCATGGAACTTCACCCCTCTCCGGATCTGGAACAGGTAGGTGCGTGGCCCTTCCTGCTTCCAGGACTCGGCGATCCACGGTATGGCCGTGTTCTCGATGCGATGGTCGACCCCCGGCTTGTAGTCGCGCGATAGGAGCGGTTCGTACCACTGACGCACGATGAAGCCGTAGCCTGTGGAGTCCTCCGTGAGGTACGGATCGATGTTCTTCGAGCTGTAGGGCAGCAGGTGTCTCAGGTAGCCGCCCCGTTTTGCCTCGACCTGGGGAGCCTGGTCTAGCCTGCTTTCACCGGGATTGATCGGCGCCCCGCACGCCAGCGCGCCCAACACCAGGCTCGACAAGAATACTATCCCGACCTTCATGTCCGTCTCCTGTCTGTCGGTTGAGTCCTGGCACTGATCCTAACAAAACTCCCCTGGCTACCGCAGCGGCCTAATCTGGCCTGCAAGCCGGCCGCCATGACCAGTTCGCCCGTGGCTCAGCCCATGGGGAGGGCCAACAGTGCGTAACCCCCGCCGTAGTTGACTCTGGCGCCACCGGCATTTCATCGGAGGCCTTATGCTTCGAAATCTTGGCTTATTGGTTCTACTTTGCCTGTTCCTAATGGCGTGCGCCCCCGCGGCTCCAGCACCACCGCCCGGGCCGGGTCCGACCGCATCGCCTGTGCCCATTCCAACCCCAGTTTTCCCGCAACCACCCCCGCCTGCCCAGGGCCAAGACCAGGTTAGAGGCGTCGTCCAGTCCATCTCTGAGAGCCGGTTGGTCCTCGTCGAAGGGCGTGAGGTGGCTCTCACCGTGGACACCAGATTCCTTAAGATGACCGCCAAGGTCAGAAGCGACCTTCAGCAGGGGTCTTATGTCGGTATTACCGCCGTACGGCAGGCCGACGGCGACTTGCTCGCCTCCCACGTTGGCATCTTTCCCCCCACTGCCACGGTCCCGCCCGGACAGCGTCCCGATTGGGGGGACGCCCTGATGAGCAACGCCACCATCGAGGCCATCGAAGGCGATCTAATGACCGTGAATTGGGGCGCCGGTCAGGGCAGGGTCCGGCTGCGGGCCGACGTCCAGGTCTTCCAGCGCGAGGCTGGCAGCCGCGACCAGCTTCGCGCTGGCGCTCCCGTCACCGTGGTTATCGCCGCTCACGGCGCCGCCGCCTCCGTTTCGTTCTATTAGCCTTCGCGAGGATCCCCGCCCGCCGCCGCGGGGCATCCCTGGGCACGCCGTACCCTGGGCGGCGCGGCCTGGAGTGACACTGCCGATTTCGAGGCCCTCCTCGCCGTCGGTGCCGAAGCCGTGTTCCGTCACCCTGCGGACCTCCAAGCCTGGCTGACCCGGAGCCGCTGACCGGTTGCAAAACTCCTTTGCCCCTCCTGCGCCCCTGGTAGTACAGTAGATCAGGCACAGCAGGAGGAACCGTGCGAATGGTCGCCACCGGCCGCTCCCCCCGTAAACGTAAGCCCCTCGACCTAGCCGGCCTGTCCCACGATACCCTCCTTGAGATGTACTACAAGATGTGCCTCTCCAGGGCCCTCGATGATCGCATCTGGGTCCTTGCCCACTCTGGGGAAACCGGCCTCGCCGTTTCCGCCCACGGGCACGAGGCGATGCAGGTCGCCAGCATCTATGCCATCCGCAAGGGGTACGACTGGGTCGCTCCCTACTATCGGGACGGGGCTGCGATGATCGCCCTCGGCGTCACCCCCCGCCAGATCATGCTGGGCTTCTTTGCCAAGGCAGACGACCCTAACTCCGGCGGCCGTCAATTCCCCGCCCATTGGTCCTTTCCTGAGCTGAACGTGGTGACCCGCAGCAGCAACGTCGCCACCCAGATCCTCCACGCCGCGGGCATCGCTCTCGCCAGTAAGATGAAGCGCGAGGACCGCATCACCATCACCTACTTCGGCGATGGCTCCACCAGCAAGGGCGACTTTCACGAGGCCCTCAACTTCGCAGGCCTCTACAAGCTTCCCGTGGTCTTCTTCTGCGAGAACAACGAGTACGCCATCTCCGTCCCCCGTCGCAAGCAGATGCCCATTGACGACATCGCCATCCGCGCCGCCGGGTATGGCATGCCCGGCGCAAATGTGGATGGCCGGGACGTTATCGCGGTCTACAACGCCACTAAGGCGGCGGTCGACCGCGCCCGGGCCGGCGAAGGCCCATCCCTCGTCGTCGCCAACGGCTACCGTCTCGCCCCTCACACGTCCAACGATCCCGACCGCACCTACCGTACTCGAGAGGAGTTGGAGACGTTCAGAGCCACCCATGACCCGATCCCGATCTTTCGCCACAGCTTGCAGGAAGCCGGGATCCTGACGCAATCCTTGGACAGTGAACTGCAGGCAAAGATCGCCGTCGAGGTGGACGACGCGACGGACTTCGCCCGCAATAGCCCCGACCCTATTCCTGAAGACGCCCTCAAACATGTCTTCGCCGACTAAGCCCTTCACCCGCGCTTCGCCCGCCCTGAGCGGAGAGTTCATCCTGAGCGAAGCCGGGGGGAAGGGGGAGCCATTGTGTACCTTCCCCAGGGAGCCGGTGCGGCCCTCTGGGTGGGACCGGCTGCTTGTGCCCCTGGATGGGGCGATGCGTTTCTCTCCCGGGGAGGTGATGGGGCCCCTCACGCGGGCTGCAGCCCGCGAAGCGGCTTGCTGCCCGCAGAATAATCATTCGGGGGGGAGGCAGCCGCAGGCGGCCGAGGTTGGGCTTCCCTTGGGACGCGTCCTATGCCGCTGAAAACCGTCATAGAGGCCGTCAACGACGCCCTGCGCGAGGAGATGCGCCGTGACCCGTCCGTCTTCTTGATAGGTGAGGACATTGGCGCTCAGGGCGGCGTGTTCCTCAGCACCGCGGGCCTGCAGGCGGAGTTTGGGGAGGAGCGGGTCATCGACTCACCCCTCGCGGAGACCCTGATTATCGGCGTCTCCATCGGCGCCGCCTTCAACGGCATGCGGCCCGTTGCCGAGATTCAGTTCTTCGATTTCATCCTCCCCGCGATGGAGCAGATCATCGACGAAGCCGCCAAGATACGCTGGCGCTCCAACAACGGCTGGTCCTGTCCCATTGTGATCCGGACCCCCACCGGTGCGGGTGTACGCGGCGGGCTCTATCACTCCCAATCCCTTGAAGCGCTCTTCACCTGCATCCCGGGCCTTAAGGTCGTGGCTCCCTGCACCCCCTACGACACCAAAGGCTTGCTCAAAGCTGCCATCCGTGACCCCGACCCCGTCCTTTTCCTGGAGCACAAGAAGACCTATCGCGCCGTTCGAGATGAGGTCCCCGAGGAGGAGTACGTCCTGCCCATCGGGGTGGCGCAGGTCAAGCGGGATGGCACCGACCTGAGCATCATCACCTATGGCTTGGCGGTGCATCAATCGCTGGAGGCCGCAGATACTCTGGAACGGGAGGGCCTCTCCGTCGAAGTTGTAGACCTTCGCACGTTGGCTCCCCTGGACAAAGAGACCGTCCTCGAGTCGGTCCGCAAGACCGGCAAGGCGCTGGTAGTTTACGAAGCGAACCGCACCGGGGGCTTCGGCGGCGAGGTGGCCGCCACCATCGCGGAAGAGGCGTTCGAGTACCTGGATGGGCCGGTCACGCGCCTCGCTACCCCCGATATCCCCGCCTCCCCGTGGAACGTCCCGCAGGAAGAGTTCTTCGTCCTCGATCCCGAAAAAATTCTGGAGGCGGCCAGGCGGCTGGCTGCGTACTGATGCGTGCTGCGTAATGCGTAATGCGTAATGCGTGTGCGGCGGTGACGACGCGCCACGCATGACGGAGTCCCCTATGCCGACCCCCATCACGATGCCGCAATTGGCCGAGACCACGACCGAGGGCACCATAGGCCGCTGGATCAAGTCCGCCGGCGATCATGTCAAGCGCTATGAACCCCTGGTTGAGATCATGACGGACAAGGTCAATGTAGAGATGACCTCCCCGGTTTCAGGGGTAATCCTGGAGATCATCGCCGCCGAGGGCGACACCATCCCTGTTGGCGGCCTCCTCGCCAATATCGCCGAGGAAACGGTCCAAGCCGAGACCCATGTGGAGCAGGCGCCACCACCTGAGACCCTACAACGCCGTTCTGAGCCCTCCGTTGCGCGGG
>CAZPYZ010000245.1:0-6568 GCA_964590215.1 uncultured Dehalococcoidia bacterium
GTCGTTTGCCCCGCCTCCCTCGACTGAGTGCGGCTTTCCGGCCGCACTCCTAGCACTACTTACCGAATGCCGATAGGCCGGCCATGACGGTAAGGGACGCAGCAACGATGGCCCAGTTGTCGTCCCACAGTGGGTGGGTCGTGGGGCGGAAGCGCTCAACCGCGGTGGCCGCGATGGCTCCGATCGCTCCGATCCAATAGGGCTGGTACAGGACTGCCGCGGCGAGGCAGACAACCAACATGGCCGTCGATGGCCATGGGCTTGCTTCCCGCTCGCTCGGGATCGACGCTCGCACGATCCCCGCCGCGTTGTCCCCCCAGGCCATGAAGGCGATGGGGACGAAGGCCAGCCATTTATCACCGAGCCCACCCCAGCCGACCGTGAGGCTCCCCGCTCCGGCTAGTGGGTAAGCGATCTCTGGCCACCGATCTGCGGGAAGGCCTTCCGAAAGACCTCGTACCTGCTGGCCAAAGCCGAGTCTCAGCGCGAGGACGAGAAGGGCGATGGCCGCCGACAGGGCGGCGGACACCCAGGCATCAAGGCACAGCACGGCGATGAGGTAGCCTGCCCCGCCAACCACAGCAGCGACACGGCGACACACCGAGGCCTCGACGCCCCGATCCCGCAGGAAGTTAGCGGCCAGTAGCCCCAGTGCCGCCAAGGCCGCAACACCCCCCATGCCAAGAGCTTGGATTATCATCGGTCCAGCCTCCGCCCCCCCAATCACGATTCAGTCACCATCGGGGTCATACACTACCGTGCTCACCTGGCAGCCCGGGTTCAACGCCCTAAGCCTGTCAAAAATGTCATCACGGTCTGTGTGTAGGGTGACGGAACCGCGGCGATGACCCACCATGAAATGGTCTAGTTCTCCTCGGCCCGGACGCTCGTACCGCACCAAGCGGAGGATGTCGGCGGTGTCGATGTCCGTGCATCCCCAAAGACCGATGAACCTGACCAGGCCCGCCGGTGAGATGCGCACCTCATACGGTCGCCCAAGATAAAGCAGGGCGACCAGACTTACGGAAACGGTCCAGAGCAGGCCCAAAAGTAGGCTGCCCAACGGGGCACCGCCAAGAGCGGGGATCAGGCCCAACAGGCCAAACGCAGCAAGGCAAATCGCCCCCACGACCCGGGCGGTTGGGCTGCTGAAGCGATAGGTTTCCCAGTGCCCATCGAACGGCTCCTGGATTTGTGCCACCAGCGGCTCTAGCTCACGCGTCTGCATTACTGATCACCTCCGGCCGGCTGGGCGCGCCACTCCCGGCTGAACTCCAGTTGCTGGCGTCGCTCGGCGAGCACGCGCTCCAACCCTCGAACCTGCTGTCGGTTCATCCCGAAGTCTTCGGGGTAGGCCACAACGTTCTGCGCTCGGACGCACCACTCGATGGCCGTAATCCTCTCCTTGTTCTGCGCTCGGACGCACCACTCGATGGCCGTAATCCTCTCGTTCATGGGTTGTGCCTCCTCTCTCTCTCTCTGTCCTGACTACAGCGTAGGAGCCCGGTGCGCAATCCAAATGCGGACAGACCTGTGAATCAGTTGTGATTGGCTTGCGCACCCGGGTCTCAGGGCCCGGCGCCAAGGTGGACAGGCGAATTCCCGGTCATAGGGACAGCCGCATTCAGTGGGAGGCGGATGACCGAGGCCATGGCGCCTTGCCCGCGGCCGAGCCGGCGCCGCCCATCGCCCTGCGACACTGCAACAGGTCTGCTAGAATCGCCCCGCATACCAGGCGGGAGGACGGACTGTGCTGCCTAAAGAAGATAACGAACTGCTGACCCGTATCGGCCCTGGCACGCCCATGGGGGACCTCATGCGCCAGTACTGGGTGCCCGCTATCCGGTCCGACGAGCTGGCGGAGCCGGACTGCCCCCCGCTGCGGGTCCGGCTGCTGGGCGAGGACCTCATCGGCTTTCGGGCCACCTCGGGCAAAGTCGGGTTGATCCAGAACAATTGCCCCCACCGAGGAGCGTCCCTGTTCTTCGGGCGCAACGAGGAGGAGGGGCTGCGCTGCGTTTACCACGGCTGGAAGTTCGACGCCACCGGCGCCTGCGTCGACATGCCCAACGAGCCGTCCGAGAGCAGCTTCAAGCACAAGATCAGGCCGGCGGCGTACCGCACCCAGGAACGCAATGGGATCATCTGGGCCTACCTTGGGCCACGGGAGATGCCGCCGCCGCTGCCTGACCTGGAGGCGACCCTCGCCAACACCGACCCCCTGAAGATCTCCATCCTGCACCGGCGCTGCAACTGGATGCAGGGGTGGGAAGGGGAGATGGACACGGTCCACGCCGCCTTCCTCCACGGCGGCGCCAGCCGTCCTGAGGACCAGGAGCCGGGCAGCTTCACCTACTATCACTACCGCCAGCGGGCGCCCCGCTTCGTGGTGCTGGATACCGATTGGGGGACCTCCTATGGAGCCTACCGGCCGGCCGAGGAAGACAGCTACTACTGGCGCATCGCCCACATGCTCTTTCCCTTCTACGCCATGACCCCTACCGGCATCATGGGCGAGGAGGCCAAGCTCAACGCCTACGTCCCCATGGACGACGAACACACCCTGCAGTGGGAGTGCATCATCAACATGGCCGGCAAACCCGGGCGCCGGAACGATCGCGGGCCTTATCAGGCGAACACCACCGACTGGTACGGCCGGTTCAACCTGGCCCAGAACATGGAGAACGACTACCTCATCGACCGGGAGGAGCAGCGGGCCTGGAGGAGCTACTCCGGGATCGCCGGCGTTCGCCAGCAGGACATGGCTGTGACCGAGAGCATGGGGCCCATCTACGACCGTACCAGGGAGCACTTGGGCACCACGGACGTCCTCATCATCCGCACGCGCCGGCGGTTGCTACAGGCGGCCAGGGCGCTGAGGGAGCAGGGTGTCATCCCGCCGGGCGTGGATAGCCCCGAGGTCTATCGCCTGCGGTCGGGCGAAGTTATCCTGCCCCGCAACGTCGACTGGTGGGAGGCCAGTCGGGAGCTTCGGGAGCGCTTCGACCCCCAGGCCTCCCTGGCAGGCGCCAGTTCGTAGCGCGGGGGCTTGTCCAGGCTTGTCCCCCGCACAGCCGTTAGAACGAGGGCTACATGAAACGCAGCACTCACCGGATCATCACCAGCCACGCCGGCAGCCTGCACCGGCCCGATGACCTGCTGGACATCATGGCCGACCGTAGGGACGGTGATCCCTTCGACGAGGCCCTGGCGGCCCGGGTCAAGGACGCCATCATCTGGGTGGTGAGGCAGCAGGCGGACTGCGGCGTGGACGTGGTCAATGACGGCGAGTACACCAAGCGGAGCTGGCAGACGTACGCCCGAGGCAGGCTCGCGGGACTCGAACAGCGGGCGCTGCAGCCGGGTGAGGAGCCCCTCTACGGGTCTATCACGGGTCGGGAGGTACGGCTGTTCCCCGACTTCTTCGCCCAGCCCCGCCCGTCTACGGGTGGCACCCCCGCCAATGTGGCGTCCGCCTCAGGCGGACCTTCGCCTGCCGGTGTTTTCTGCGTAGGCCCTGTGGAATACACCGGCCAGGATGAGGTTCAGAGGGACATTGACTACCTGAAGGGGGCGCTCCACGAGGTGGCGCAGGCGCCCTCGCCTGCGAATCAGCCCGAGGAAGCCTTCCTCTCCGCCCTCGCGCCGGGGACCGTGGAGCACTGGCTCCGCAACCAGTACTACAAGACCCAGGAAGCCCTGCTCTTCGCGGTCGCGGACGCGATGCACGAGGAGTACAAGGCCATCACCGATGCGGGGATCATTCTACAGTTAGATGACCCGGACCTGCCCGATGGCTTCCAGGTGCACCCCGAGCTGAGCGTGGAGGAATACAGGAAGTTCGCAGAGTTACGCGTAGAGGCCATCAACCACGCCCTCCGCGGTATCCCGGAAGAGATGGTCCGCCTGCACATTTGCTGGGGCAGCAGCCACCACCCTCATACCCAGGACATCGCGCTGCGGGACATCATCGACATCGTGTTCAAAGTCAAGGCGCAGTGCTACTCCATCGAGCAGGCCAACCCCCGTCACGAACACGAATGGCAGGTCTTCGAGGAAGTCAAACTGCCGCAGGGGAAGATCCTGATGCCGGGTGTCCTGGGCCACTGCGCCCCGGAGTTCGTCGAGCACCCGGAGCTGGTGGCCCAGCGGCTGGTGCGCTACGCCACCTGCGTGGGGCGAGAGAACGTCATCGCGGGGACCGACTGCGGGCTCAGCCGCGCCGCGCACCCCTCTATCATGTGGGCCAAGTTCCGCGCCGGCGCGGAAGGGGCGAGGATCGCGACCAAACAGCTTTGGCGCCGGTAGGTGGCACCGGACCCGGCTCTAAGGCTGGATCCTCGTCACGCCCGGCACACCATCGAAGTCCCTATCGTAGCTGAAAAGCTCGGGGATCCCTTGCCGCTCCGTGTGCCACGATCAGGGCGTCCTCGAAGTCGGGCGACGACTGAGTTCGGTACAGGCCCAGCGCGCGCAGGGGTGTCCGCGTGTCCCGCAGCTTGAGCCCAGGCGTCTTCGAGGGGTTGCCCCGGACGCCGGCACAGACTGGTATGCGGTTTCCAAAGTGAACTCAGCTGGACGCAGACGGACCTCTCCTTATCGATGGCGAAGCTGACGTTGGAGTAAGGTTTGAGGCCCAAGAGTTTTTTGTGATCTCCGCCGGCCCTGTTATTTGGCCCCGCTTGGTCATCGTTGTAACCAGTTCTTTCATTCAGTAGCCCCCCTGTTAGCGTTGAGTTCCATTGATGATAAGGGGATGCACTGAAGCAGCCCGTGTCGGGAGGGAGTTTGGTATGATGCGCCCACCTTCACTCCAGCGAGGAGTTTCATGATGACCACTCACGCCGAGGGCACTCCCGCCGACCCCGCCTGGTCGCAGTACCCCGCCGAAATCTGGGCCGACGCGGTGGTCGGCTCCATGAAGCTGGGCGGCGTCGACCGGCTCTTCTTCGTCTCAGGCTCGGAGCTGTCCTTCTACCAGGAGGCTGTCGTCAAGGCCCATGAGCTGGGCCGCCCGGCGCCGCGCATGATCACCGTGACACATGAGGGTGTCGCCCTCAACGCCGCCCTAGGGGACTCCATGATCCGGGGCCAGCCGGCCGCGACCGCCGCCCATGTCGATGTCGGCACGCTCAACTACGGCGCCGCCATCCACACTGCGTGGCGGGGCAACGCCCCCGTGCTCATGACGGCGGGGGCTGGCCCGCGGGCTTACCCCGGATCGATGCCGGGCGGCCGCGAAGGCGGCGTCCAGTGGGTCCAGGAACCCCGTGACCAGGGCGAGATCCTGCGCCAATACACCAAGCTGGACCACCGCATGGAGCACCAGGACAACCCCGGCCTCATGGTGAGCCGCCTGCTGCAGGTCGCCATGTCCGAGCCCAAGGGGCCCGTCTATCTGGTCTTTCCCCAGGAGAGCGCGATGCTGCCGGTGCCCCAGGGCGTCACCCGTTTCCCGACGCGGGACGAGCTGGGCCTGGCCCGCCCTGCTTGGCCGGCGCCGGAGGACGCGCGCCAGGCCGCGCGCTGGCTTATCGATGCCGGCAACCCCTGCATTTACCTCGCCCGATCCGGCCGCGACCCGGAGTCCGTGGCAGAGCTGGTGCGCCTGGCAGAGCTGCTGGCCCTCCCCGTGATGGATACCAACCGCAACGACCGTATGAACTTCCCCACGGACCATCCCTTCTACGGCACTGGACCCTCCACCAGGGACGCCGATGCCCTCCTCATCTTCGAGGCGCCGGTCCCCTTCTCACCGCCCAGGGAGTGCCCGAGCCCGGAGGCGAAGATCATCTGGGTGGACGTGGACCCTGTGCAGTCGCGTTACAAGACCATGGAGTTCCGGGCCGACCTCTGGCTGCCGGTCAGCTCCGCGACCGCGGCTCGGGCCATCCGGGAGGCAGCAGAAGGGCTGCTGAGCACCTCGGACCTGAACCGCATTGCCGGCCGCAAGGCGGCGCTCGAGGCGAAGAAGCGGGAAATGCTGGCCAGGGAGGAAGTCGCCGCCCAGGAGGCCGCCAAACGCCACCCGATCCACCCCCGCTGGGTAGGCTACCAGCTGGGCAAGGTGCTGGAGAAGGACGCCATCCTGCTGAACGACGCGCTCAGCAACGCCGGCTACGTCCACGCCTACTATCAAACCGACCGTCCGGGCACCTATTACCGCAGCGGCGGCAGCTCCGGCGGCTGGGGCTCGGGGGCGGCCTTCGGTGCCAAGCTGGCCGCGCCCGACCGGGACGTGGTCCTCGCCACCGGCGACGGGTACTTCATGTTCGGTACGCCCCTCCCCGCCATCTGGGCCGCCAGCCACTACCGGGCAGCCTTCCTCACCGTTGTCTTCGTCAACAAGTCCTACAGCACCGGGACCTCCAGCCTCAAGCGCAACTTCCCCGAAGGCTACGCCGCCAAAACCGGCAACTACGAGGGAGGCATCTTCGACCCGCCACCGGACTTCGCCAAGCTCGCCGAAGCCGGCAACGGCTGCGGCGAGACGGTCTCGGAGCCCGAGCAGGTCGGTCCGGCCCTGCAGCGAGCCGCCGCAGGCCCGCAGGATGCGGTCGACCATGCG
>CAZPYZ010000246.1:0-6553 GCA_964590215.1 uncultured Dehalococcoidia bacterium
CGCAGCGGCTCACGCCCGCCTTCTCATAGTGCTCAATGACCTGGGGCTCGGGTCTGACGCCGAAGATCGTCACCGGGATAGGGCCACGCCCCTTTGCCGCCGCGAGTTCTTGCAGCTCTGTCATACGCTCCTCGATGGGGATCCCGGCCCGCCCGCCGATGGGCATCCACTCATCGCCGTACTCAACCACTCGTTGCAGCGTGTGCGGCCCGTTGCCGCCGACCAGGATGGGCGGGTGTGGCTTTTGCAGCGGCTTGGGCCAGGACCACAGCGGCGGGAACTCGACATAGTCCCCATGGAACTCTGCCGCCTCCTGGCTCCAGATCCGCTTCATCGCCAGGATGCGCTCGCGCAGGACCCGCCACCGCCGCGTCGGGTCGGTCCCGTGGTCCTCCATCTCCTCCAGGTTCCAGCCGCCGCCGACGCCGAACAGGAACCGCCCGCCGGAAAGGTGATCAAGGCTGGCCACCTCTTTGGCAAGAGTGATAGGGTCCCGCTCGATCACGAGGCAGATGCCGGTGCCCAACTTGATCCGGCTGGTGGCGCCCGCCACCGCGCTGAGGGCTACAAAGGGGTCCAGCGAGTGGGAATACTCTCGTGGCAGCTCCGCGCCGCCCGGCCACGGACTGCGGCGGCTGGTAGGGATATGGGTGTGCTCCGGGAACCAGAGAGACTCTAAGTCATAGTCTTCCACCGCCCTTCCCAGATCGACGGGGCCGATGGAGTAGTCCGTGGGAAACATGAAGACGCCGAACTTCAAGCCTTCACCCTCCTTGTGTGTGCGGGCCGCCGTGCATGATGTGTGCTGCCTGGTACGGGACAGCCTCCCCTTCACGCATCACGTGTTACATACTACGCACCACGCATCACGTATGCCGCATCAGGACCCGATGTCATCCACCCGGATATCGAGGCTAGGAAACAGCCCTGAGTGCAGGATGCTCCCTGGGCCGTATGTCCCTGTGAATTTCGTAACCCTGTTCGCCCAGTTGGTAAGTCTCAATGGCCGGGGCATCCGGTTCCATTAACCGGTAGTGCGGGACGCCGGAGCCGTGGTAGCGTCGCATCTTGATGCCCCGGTCGCGGCTCGCCGTACTGGGCGCGAGCACCTCTACCACCAGTCGGGACGCCCTCGACGCCCCCGTTCCCTGATGATCCCCACACGCTCCTTGCGAATGAACAGCAGGCCCGGCGCCACCCCGCTGTCCTCGTCCAACACCACTCCCTTGGGGGCGGGCACCATCTCCCCCAGCCCGTCCCGGTAGACTACTGGACCGAGGACCATCAGCATCAGGCGGCTCCGGTAGCGTTGGTGTCTCCAGGCGGGCGGCGGACTCACGCACAGCTCTCCATCGATGACCTCGTGGCGACTGCCGTCATCCGGGGCTTCCCAGATATAGTCCGCCTTGTAGCGGACCCGGCTGCCCTCCGCCATCGCCTTCACCTCCCACGGCTCCCGCAGTGCTACTATAACCCAGAGCTTCGAAGCGATAAGCGGAGAGACCTCGATGACCTCACAGGTGACGGCGCCGAAATTTATCGGTGCCCGCATTCAGCGCCGGGAAGATCCACGCCTCATCACCGGAAGCGGACGCTACGTAGACGACATCCGTCTGCTGGACATGCACTACCTGGCCCTGGTGCGCTCACCCCACGGGCACGCTCGCATCCGCGCCATCGACACCAGCGAGGTTGCTACTATGCCTGGCGTCGTCGCCGTCTGGACGCACCAGGACGTCAAACACCTGGGCCCGCTGCCCGTAGTCGGCGTCCTGCCAGGGATGCAGAAGCCCGCCCGCTACCCCCTGGCCAGGGATAAGGTGCGTCACGTCGGCGATCCCGTGGTCGCCATCGTCGCCACTGACCGTTACAGTGCGCGCGACGCCGCCCTCGCGGTGCGGGTGGACTACGAGGCGCTACCTGCCGTGATGGATGTGGAGCAGGCGGAGAAGCCGGGCGCGACCCTGATCCACGAGGATTTGGGCAGTAACGTGGCGGCGGCGGTCACCCGTACCCTGGGTGAGCCCGACCGCGCATTTGCGGCGGCGGACAGAATCGTCCAGGTCCGTATCATGAACCAGCGAGTGATGCCCTTCCCCCTGGAGCCCCGGGGGTCGGTGGCCTCATGGGACGCACCAAAGACGCACCTTACCCTGTGGAACAGCACCCAGGTACCCCACGTGCTCCGCGCTCATCTCGCTCCGGTCTTCGGCCTCAAGGAGAGCCAGCTACGGGTCGTTGCCCCCGACGTGGGCGGCGGCTTTGGGGCCAAGGCGGACATCAACCCCGACGACGTCCTGACGGCTTACGCCGCCGGGGCCATAGGTAAACCGGTCAAGTTCATAGAGGAGCGGTCCGAGAACTTTCTGGCAGCCGGCCAGGGCCGGGGACAGACGGACTATGTGGAGGCGGCGGTCAAGGCCGATGGAACGCTGCTGGGCCTGCGCATCAAGATCCTCGCCGATGTCGGGGGATATCTGCCCTTCTTGAGCGGGATCGTCCCTTTGTCAACGGTAGCCCTTGCCGCGGGTGTCTACCGCGTCCAGCACATCGAGATCGAGCTGCACTTGGTCTACACGAACAAGGCGCCCACTTCGGCTTATCGCGGCGCCGGGCGGCCCGAGGCGACCTTCATGCTGGAGCGCACCATGGACGTGGTTGCCAGCGAGCTGGGGCTCGACCCGGTCGAGGTCCGGCGTAAGAACCTCATCGAGCCGCACCGGTTCCCTTACACAACTCCCACGGGGGCGACCTACGACTCTGGCGACTACCAGGCGGCCTTAAACAAAGCTCTGGAAGTGCTGGATTACGACGCGTTCCGGGCGGAGCAGGCCAAGGCGCGAACGCAAGGGCGCCACCTGGGCCTGGGCTTTTCCATCTATACGGAGGCCTGTGGCAGCGGGCCGTCGGCACGGCTAGGCATCTTTGGCGGTGGCTGGGAGAGCGCCACGGTCAGAGTAGAGCGGAGCGGCAGGGTGACAGTGCTGACAGGCACGTCGCCCCATGGTCAGGGGATTGAGACTGCCTTTGCCCAGATGGTCGCCGACGGTCTGGGGGTCGCACCCGAAGAGGTCGAGGTGGTCCACGGGGACACCGACCGGGTCCAGGAGGGGATGGGCACCTTCGGCAGCCGCAGCATTGCGGTGGGAGGGTCCGCATTGCACCAGGCCATCGTCAAGGTGCGGGAGAAGGCCCAGCGCATCGCGGCCGTCATGCTGGAAGCGAACCCCGTCGACCTCGTCTTCGACGAAGGCCGCTACCTGGTCCGGGGCACTCCGGGCAAGGCCCTGACTCTCGCCGAGATCGCGCGCAAGGCGTATGTACCCGTCGGCCTGCCCAGGGATATCGAACCAGGCCTGGAGGCGGGCTCCTACTTCGAGCCGCTGAACCAGACCTTCCCCTTCGGCGTGCACTGCGCGGTGGTGGAGGTGGACGCTGACACCGGGAAGGTGGCCCTGCGGCGGTATCTCGCCGTGGACGACTGCGGGACGGTGATCAATCCAATGCTGCGGGACGGCCAGATCCTCGGCGGCATCGTCCAGGGGGCGGGCCAAGCCTTGCTGGAAGAGGTCCTCTACGATGAGAACGGCCAGCTCCTGTCCGGCTCTCTCATGGACTACGCCGCACCGCGCGCGGACGACTTTCCTGCCTTCGAGCTACATCAGACGGTGACGCCCACGCCCATCAATCCCCTGGGCGCCAAGGGCGTCGGCGAGGCCGGGACCATCGGCAGCACCCCGGCTGTGGCCAACGCCGTCCTCGACGCCCTGCACCCCTTTGGCGTTCGTCATCTGGACATGCCCATGGCCCCCGAGAAGGTGTGGCGAGCGATTCAAGGCAGCGGCAGGTAGGAACCCCATCCACCACGTAGTATCCCCAAGGATGTCGTCTCACCTTCCCCCCGTCATTCTGAGCCTGCCTGCCGGCCGGCAGGCGGAGCGCACAATCTCGAAGGGGTGCGGGGAGGCCCTTACTTCCTTACTTCCTCATTTCCTCACTTCCCCTGAGAGAGGTCCGTCATGAAGATCGGATTTATCGGCCTCGGCACCATGGGCCAGCACATGGCCTCCCATCTCATCGCCGCCGGCCACTCGCTTGTGGTCAACGACCTGCGCAGGGAAGCCGCGGCGCCGCACCTGGCGGCGGGAGCTACCTGGGCGGATACCCCCGCCGAGATCGCCGAACAGGTCGAGGCCGTCTTCACCTCCCTGCCCGGCCCACCGGAGGTGGAGAGCGTGGCCCTCGGCGAAGCCAGCCTCCTCAGGGGTATGCGCCCGGGCACCGTCTACTTCGACCTGAGCACCAACTCTCCCGCCCTGGTGCGGCGTTTGCACAGCACCTTTGCCGAACACGGCGTCGCCATGCTGGACTCTCCTGTCAGCGGTGGGCCCCGGGGTGCCCGGACCGGCAAGCTGGCCCTCTGGGTCGGCGGCGACGAGGCGGTATTTGAAAAATACCGCCCTGTCCTGCAGGCCATCGGAGACAAGCCCTACTACGTTGGGCCCATCGGCGCAGGGTCCGTGGCCAAGCTGGTCCACAACTGCGCGGGCTACATCATCCAGGCCGCCCTCGCCGAGGTGTTCACCATGGGGGTTAAGGCGGGTGTGGAGCCACTGGCCCTGTTCAAGGCCATCCGCAACGGCGCGGGCGGCCGGCGACGCACCTTCGACGGCATGATGGACCAGTTCCTACCCGGGAAGTTCGATGAACCCTCCTTTGCGCTGCGCCTGGCCCACAAGGACGTTACCTTGGCCACAGAGCTGGCTCGGGAGCACCACGTCCCCATGCGGCTGGCCAACCTGGCCCTTGAAGAGTTGACGGAAGCCCTCAACCGCGGCTGGGGCGCCCGGGACTCCCGGGTGGCAATGCTGCTCCAGGAGGAGCGGGCCGGCGTCTCCATCGCGATACCTGAAGACCAGCTCGGCGAGATCGAGGACTGAGCCTCTCGAACCGAGTCGGGGGTGGGCGGCCCTAACTTCCCAAGTTCGTCACTTCCTCATCCCTTACTCCGACGGCTTTGTGGCCGGCTGGGGCGCCTGCGCCGGGCCCACCCAGATGGTCTGGATGTTCACGAACTCCCGGATCCCGAAGCCGCTCAACTCCCGGCCGTAGCCACTGCGCTTCACCCCGCCAAAGGGGAGGCGCGGGTCGGAGGCCACCATCCCGTTGATAAAGACCGAGCCGGCCTCGATCTCCCGCGCCAGGCGCTGCCCGCGCGCTAAGTCCGAGGTCCAGAGACTCGCCCCCAAGCCGAACTGGGAATCGTTGGCCATGGCCACCGCCTCGGCTTCGTCCTTCACCCGGACCACCGCCGCGGCCGGGCCAAAGGTCTCCTCCTGCCACACCGGCATCTTCGAGGTGACGCCCGCCAGCACCGTGGGCTCGTAGAAATACCCCTTCCCCGGCATCGCCCCACCACCGGTGAGCACCTTCGCACCCTGCCGGACCGAGGCCTGCACCTGGTGGTCCAGCTGGTCTCGCAGGTCCGCCCGGGTCATAGGGCCCACCTGGGTCTCCCGCGCCAGCGGGTCACCCACTTTGAGCGCCTTCACCGCCTCGGTGAAACGCCGCTCGAACTCGTCCGCCACCGCCTCCACCACGATGAACCGCTTGGCCGCAATGCAGCTCTGGCCGGTGTTCTGGTTGCGGGCCATCGCCGCCACCTGGGCGGCCTGGGCCAGGTCCGCGTCCTCCAGCACGATGTAGGGGTCGGAGCCGCCCAGCTCTAGCACGGTCTTCTTCAGCCTACGACCCGCCGACTCGGCGACGGCCGCGCCGGTGACGTCGCTCCCGGTCAGGGTGACCGCGCGCACCCGATCGTCCGCGATGACCGCGTCCACCGCGCCGGCCCCGATGAGGAGAGTCCGAAATACCCCCACGGGGAACCCCGACTCACGGAAGACCTCCTCGATGGCTAGCCCGCACTGCGGCACGTTGGACGCGTGCTTGAGCACCGCGGTGTTTCCCGCCATGAGCGCCGGCGCAGCGAAGCGGAAGACCTGCCAGAAGGGGAAGTTCCAGGGCATCACCGCCAGGATCACCCCTAGCGGCTCGTAGGCCACGAAACTCTCCCGGGCATTAGTGGCGACGTGCTCATCGCTGAGAAACCCCTCTGCATTGTCGGCGTAGTAGTCGCAGTTCCAGGCGCACTTCTCGACCTCAGCCTCCGCCTGGGTCAGGGGTTTCCCCATCTCCAACGTGACCAACCGTCCGTAGTCCCCCTGGCGCCTGCGCAAGTAAGCCGCCGCTCGGTGCATCAGCTCCGCGCGCTGGGCGAAGGAGGTGTGCCGCCAGGAGCCGAAGGCCCTAGCGGCCTGGGCGATGGCGTCCTCCGTCTGGGCCGGTGTGAACTCTTGGAAAGTCTTGAACACTTCTTCCGTGGCCGGGTTCAAGGACTGGATAGGCATCGGTAGCCTCCTGTCGCGGGGGATGCGTGCTCACCTTAGCGGTCGGGTCCGATAGGCTGATCTACTCCCACGCCCGGTTGTCCACCGTGTTCTCGTAGGTCGCGCCGGGAACCGTCATGCCCCACTTCACCGACCAGTTGTAGGTA
>CAZPYZ010000247.1:0-6545 GCA_964590215.1 uncultured Dehalococcoidia bacterium
CGCTTGCGCCGACAACGACAACATTTTGTCGATACAGCTTCGGCAAGCGCCTAGTACACCCTCCGGGTGTGGTCTCCCTGGCGTCCCCAGCCGGCGCCGGCCGCGGGGCCCCGTGGCAAAAGGTAGCCGCGCCACCGGGACCGCTCCGACCCCCAAAAGGGGAGGAAGGGACCTACCCGGAAGGGTAGTTTTGCCTGTTGCCGGTCCTCCCTCCAGGTTGAGGCCCGAGCCCAAAGGAAAGGCGGGCCCTGGTGGCCCGCCCTTCCGAATCTGCCCCGGGGTCGTTTAGCGTTCCGGCGCGTACTTCCCCGTCAATTGTGGAGTGTGCCCCGCCGAGGTGACGTTGCCCTCTTCCCGGGCCGTCAGGCGGGTCTTACGGGCCCAGGTGCGCTTCAGGTCGTCCCGGATGTTGAACTGCAACCGGCCGAGGCCCTCCACCTCCAGCTCGATCCGGTCGCCGTCCATGAAGGGATTCAGGCCGCGGTGGTTGGTCCCGGTGGCGACGATGTCCCCCGGTAGCAGGGTGTGAATCGAAGTGATCCACTCGATGCAGCGCGGGATCTTGTGGGCCATGTCGTCGGTGTTGTAGTCCTGCATGAGGACCCCGTTGTTCCAAAGCTTCACCGATAGCTGCTGCGGGTCCCGTATCTCGTCCGCCGTGACGAGGAAGGGGCCGATGGGTGCGAAGGTTTCTCGGGACTTCATCTGGTAGAAGGTGTTGCCTGGCGGAGGCAGGCTCCTGGCTGATCCATCGATGAAGTTGATGTAGCCGAAGACGTAGTCCATGGCCTGGGCCTGGGGCACGTTAGTCGCCCGTTTGCCGATGACCACGCCCAACTCTGCTTCACCCTCGAAGATGCTGGCCGGCACGTCGGGCAAGACCATGGTATCCCCCTGCCCGATGACACAGCTGGGGGACTTGTGGAAGGCGTTGATGGGGGCGGGCTCCTTCAGGGTCCCGTTCTCCATATAGTTGACCGCCATGCAGTCGATGTTGGCAGGCTTCGGCAGGGGCGGCCTGATCCGCACGCTGGTGATGGGTACGCCCTGGGCCTGGTCGACCGCCTGCTGGATGCGCCCTCGGTACTCGGCGAACCGCTCGATGAGCCCGTTTATCAAGTCTCCCGGTCCCGTACGGGGGATGTCCTGCACGACACTGGAAACGTCCACTACGTTCTCTCCCTTGAGAACGCCCAACTTGAAATCGTCGAAGTAGAGCAGCTTCATTCTTTCCTCCTGTACCTGTTCTAGCCGGTGCGCACTAAGATACAACGGCGGGGCCCATGGTGAACAGCGCGGAGGCAGTCATCCGTTTTATGCTTGGTCATCGCTAGTCGGCGGAGACCATTGTGAGGTGCAGTGGGCTTCCACGGAAATGTCATTCTGACGAAGGAAGAATCTGGTAGGGCTGGGGTGGCCTCCCGTACCCCCCCTTCGAGGTGCTTCGGTCCGCCCGCCCAGCAGCCCAGCAACCCCTGCTCCCTCAAGCATCATAGGTGGCGGGTTTTCCTTCACTGGAGAATGGCCCGAAGGCCCGATGAGGCCTCTCAATAACAGATCAGGAGGTGCCACCGATGTCCGAACTGGATGACCTGGCAGAACAGATAGCCCGGAGGCTCGTCGACCGGCACGAAACCGTCGCCGTGGCGGAGTCCTCCGCAGGCGGCCTGATCTCCGCCGCCCTGCTCGGAGTTGCCGGCGCGTCGGCCTACTACAAAGGAGGCGTTGTCGTGTACACCGGCGACGGCAAGCAGGCCCTGGCGGGCATGACCCCGGACCAACTCGCGGCGCACCGATCGGCAACGGCTCCCCACACCCTCATGCTGGCCCAGACGATCCAGAAGCGCCTGGGCGCGACCTGGGCTGTTGCCGAGACGGGCGCCGCTGGACCCACGGGCAACCGTTATGGTGACGCCGCTGGCCATGCCGCCGTCGCCGTCTCCGGCGCCGTCGAGCGGACGGAGATCATTGAGACCGGCCATGGGGACCGGAGGCGGAACATGGAGGAGTTCGCGCTGGGTGCGCTGCGCCTGCTGTTGGGAACGCTGGGGGCGTGAATCAGCAACTTGTCCTCATGGCGCCGCGTCGGGCCCTGATTCACGACCGATTAGGCTAGCTCACGGGTCCACTGGCCACCGCTTGGTGGCGCAGGTTTTCCAGCCTGCGCAGCCTTGGGCAAGCTCAAGGCCTCCGCGCCGGGTGGGGAATTAAGGAGGCTAGACGCCGAGACAAGGGAGTGGAGACTGCGGTATAGTGCGGGGCACCGTGACCCGCATCGGCGACTACTGCTTCGACTCCAGAGTGCTGGGCTGGTTCCTGCTGGGGGCGGCCGCGGTGGTGTTGTTTGCCCCACCGGTGCTCCAAGCCGCCGCGCTGATGGTGGTGGGCACCTGCCCGGTCACGTCCGTGGCCGGCATCTGCAAGGCCGCCAAGCTGCACCAGTGCATGGACCAAAGGTCGGACCGGCGGCGGCAGGACGAGGGCGACGAGGGGTCGGAACTGCGACCGGGGCCCTACGCGGGTCTGGTCACCGGTATGTTTGGACGGCGCAACTGAGGGCGCGCTCTCTAGCCCTTCTCCCTGGAGGGAGAGAGGAACTGATGGCACAGGAGGAGGACCATGGCAAAGGGAAGGATCCTGGTCGGTACCATCGGGCAGGGCGTGATGATGACCGCCGACGATGGTGATACCTGGACCCGGGCTAGCGTAGGCCAGGGACTTCACTCGGATTGTCTCGTTCGGGCTCTTGTCTCGGACCCTCGCCAGCCGCAGGTGGTTTACGCGGGGACCGATCTGGGCCTCTATCGCAGCGACGACGGCGGGGCAAAGTGGCGGGCGGTGGAGGCGCCCATGACCGGATCGGTAGTGTGGAGCATCGCCATCGATCCGGTGGATGGGAACGTGATCTTCGCCGGGACCGGGACGCCCAGCAAACCGGGTATCTTCCGCTCCCACGACACCGGCAAAAGCTGGAAAGCGCTGTCGGTGCCTATCGCCGAGGAGTGCCCCAACGTGGGCATCCCTCGTCCCACCGGCATCGCCATCGACCCCACGGATCACCACAGCGTCTGGGTGGGGCTGGAGGTAGACGGTGTCCGCCATAGCGCGGACGGAGGCGAGACCTGGAACACCATCAACGGGCAGATCCCCAACAAGGACGTCCACAACATGCTGGTCACCGCGGGTCCGCCCAAAGCGGTCTTCACCGTGGTCAACGACGACATCTGGCGCAGCACCGACGACGGCAAGACCTGGCAGCCGGCCCGGGCTAGGGAGACCTTCCCCTGGCACTATCCCCGCGGTATCACGGCCAAGCCGAACGACCCCAAGACCATCTTCCTCACCCTGGGCGACGCGACACCAGGCCGGGTTGGGACGGTCATGCGCTCGAAAGACGCGGGGGCCACCTGGCACAGCCTGGGCTTCCCAGTCCAGCCCAACTCGGCGATCTGGACGGTGAGTATCCCGGCCGCCGAGCCCGACCTGGTGTTCGCCGCCAGCCGCTACGGCTACCTCTACCGGAGCGACGACGGGGGAGACTCCTGGCGGAAGCTGTGGCGGGAGTTCAGCGAGGTGTCGTCGGTGCAGTGGGTGCCGCTATAACCCGGTCTCGTGTCTCGAGTCTTGAGTCTCGGATCCCCCCCAACCCAGGACCCAGGACTCCAAAGACCGGGAGGCATTCATGACTAGCTACGTGCTTGTCCATGGCTCGTTCCAAGGTGGGTGGATCTGGGGGCCCGTCGCCGCCAAGCTCCGGGCGGCGGGTCACCAGGTGTATCACCCAAGCCTGGACGGCTGCGCCGAGCGGGCCCACGCCCTGCGGCCTGAGATAACCCTGGACACCCAGGGTGGCGAGATCGCAGGGCTCCTCTTCTACGAGGACCTGAAAGACGTGATCCTGGTGGCCACCAGCAGCGGCGGGATGGTGGTGGCCCGAGCGGCGGAGCTGGCGCGGGATCGAATCCGCCGGTTGGTGTTTATCGATGCCTTGGTGCCCCTCCCGGGCGAGACCGGCGCCATCATCAACAGCCGGCAGCCCTACGATCCCAAGCAGCTCACCTATGGGCTCGACCCCGCAGAAGTGAAGGAGCGGGCCTTTCCTGAACTGGAGCCGGGCATCCGGGAATGGGCCATCGCCCGCTATACCCGCCACCCGCGGGCTCCTAGCCAGGACCCCGTGGACTTGAAGTCCTTCTGGTCCCAGAAATGGGAGGTGGACGTCCTGCGTTGCAAGCGCAGTGGCGCTCCACCTGAGGTGCACCAGCGGCGCACCGCCGAGCGCCTGGGAGGCCGCTATTCGGAGATCGACTCAGGCCACTATCCCATGTTGTCCCACACCGACGAGGTGGCGCGGTACCTCCTCGCGATGGCATGAGGCTGAGGTGAGGTGCGAGGTACTAAGACTGGCTAGGCGAACCTGAACCCCCCGCTGGACGTAGTGCGTGGTACGTCGTGAGTAGGGACTGCCCCCACCTACTCACCACTCACGACGCACTACTTACAACGTGAACATGCGTCAACCGCCACCCAGCTACCAAAAGCGGGTCCGTTGTGGCCCCGCCTCCTGATCATGCATGACCTCAACGGATAGCGAACCCGTCGTCCGCCAGAGCAGGATCCGGGCCCCAGCAGAGACGCTTTTTACCTTCTTCACTGACCCGGAGAAGATGCTCCTTTGGATGGGGGTAGAGGCGCAGCTTGACCCGCGGCCGGGAGGGCTCTGCCGGGTGAACGTCACCGGCAGAGATATTCTCCGGGCCGAATACACAGAGATCGTACCCAATGAGAAGATCGTCTTCAGTTGGGGATGGGAGGCGCCGGGGCATCCGCTGCCGCCCGGTTCCAGCACCGTCGAGATCACCTTCACCCAGCAGGGGGAACTGACCATCGTGCGCGTGGCTCACCACGGCCTGCCCCGGGCCGAGCAGTTGAACCAGGCCTACGGCTGGCAGCACTACCTCGGCCGCTTGGGGATGGCCGCCATCGGGCGCGATTCGGGACCCGATCCCTGGGTCGTGCCAGAAGAACAGCGGAAGTCCCTGTGAAGAGGGGTGGGACATGGAGGGATGGATGGGCGCCAAAGGGGACGGGAATGTCGCGGCCCTCACCCTAACCCTCCTTCGACAAGCTCAGAGGCTGTGATCCTTTGCGACCCGTGGCGTCTGTCATTGCGAGCCCGCCCTCGCGACCTTACCCAGTCCAACCACGATGGGCGGGCGTGGCAATCCTGGGTGGGGAGCACAGGCCGGAACGGAGTGTCGCCCCCACCCCAGATTGCCACGCCGGCAGGATCCTCGGTGGTGCTTGTTTGCTTCGGTACGCCGCCTCGCAATCGCCAACGCCGGCTTGCGTCTGCACTCCTGGGGATGAAAATCGGCCCGCAGTCCAACACAGCCGAGGGCGGCTGTGCCACATTTTCAAGTCAATGACATCAAATCACAGCCTCTCAGGGCGGCATCTCCCAAAGGGAGAGGGGATGCTCTGGTATCGATGACGGGTCACGACGCCTGATTTAGTCCCCGGTGACGGCCTGCTTCCTCCCCAGGCGTATGCCCGCCAGGACGAGGCCGCGGATCCTGCCTTCTACGAATGGCCCCGCAAAGTGGTCCACATCGACGACGGCGCCATCGCCGCACTGGGCCGGCTCTACGGGGAAGTTCTGCCCCAGAACGGCCGGTTGCTGGACTTGATGAGCAGCTGGCGCACCCACCTGCCCGAGCGGTTCAATGCCAGCGAGGTGGTCGGCCTTGGCCTGAACGTGGAAGAGATGGCGGACAACCCCCAGTTGGAAAGCTATGCCGTCCATGACCTCAACCGGGAGCCCAGGCTGCCGCTCAAGGATGGGGAGTTCGACGGCGCGATGTGCGCCGTCTCCATCCAGTACATCACGCATCCGCTGCTGCTCTTCCGAGAGGTCCGCCGGGTGCTACGCCCCGGCGCGCCCTTCGTGGTGGCGTTCTCCAATCGCTGTTTCCCCACCAAGGCCGTGGCGGTGTGGCACGGCACCGATGACCGCCAACACGTTGAGCTGGTGCGCCGCTATTTCGAGGCGGCAGGGGGGTGGGTGGACATCACGGCGGAAGACCGGTCGCCCAGCGCAGGCGATCCCCTCTTCGTGGTGTGGGCTCGCAAAGGGGGTACTCGGGCTGTTAGCTCTTAGCAGTTAGCCCGCCCCGCCCCCGGTGGTGGCTAACTTGCGAATAGCCAACAGCTAACAGCTATGCATCACTTTCGTTCGTCGAACACGGCCTTGGCGACCTGAGAGGCGTTGGCCGCGGTGGGCCAGCCGGCGTAAAAGGCCATATGAGCGATGACCTCTCCGATCTCTTCCTTGGTGACCCCATTGTCGAGGGCCCTGCGGATGTGACCCCGCAACTGCTCCGTGCGATAGAGGGCCGTGAGGACGCCCACCATGACGAGGCTGCGGTCTCGCTTGGAGAGGGCGGGGTGTTCCCAAAGGTCGCCCCAGAGGACTCGGTCCGTGATCTCCGCGAGGTGGGGCGATACCTCTTGCATGGCCGATGGCGCGCTGGACATAATTTCTC
>CAZPYZ010000248.1:0-2417 GCA_964590215.1 uncultured Dehalococcoidia bacterium
TCGCCTTCGGCATGGGCCCCGAACGCATCGCCATGCTCCGCCATGGCATAGACGATATCAGGCTGTTCTACAGCAACGACTTGCGGTTTCTGAGACAGTTTTAGGCAAGGTGTAAATGCTAACCCGACTAGTGGTTAGAAACTTTAAGTCCATAGGAGACCCAGGCATCGAACTGGATCTGCGGCCACTGACGTTCCTTGTAGGACCGAACGGCTCGGGGAAAAGCAGTGTGCTTGAGGCAGTTGCGCTGCTAGCGCAAACGGAGAGGGCCGCGCTAAGAACCGGCGACCACCACGTCTTCCTCCATGGCCCCCTCGTGTCATATCCATCAGTTGAATCGATCGTGCACCGCCACGAAGTGGCCGCGAAGGTGGTTATCGGTCTCAGGACTACTGGGCCCCCGAACGGAGCAGGTGCGTGCACCTTCAGGTTCGGCCTCGAAGACAGCGCAGTCACCGTCAGTCCAGAGGAGGATCCGAACCGGCAGGGTGAAGTCTTCGATTGGCTTCTGAAGGCCCCCGAGTTTCTCAGCGCCGAACAGCGAGGCCACACCAGCGCTCTGTGGAGCATGACGAGCGCCCACTTGACGAGTATCTGGACGTACGCCAGATACGAGAGACTGCGAGCCTTCGTTCAGGAGTGGGCCCAGAGGTTCGGGATGGAGAACCTGTGGCACGAGCTGGGGAGGGTCATATATAGCGACTTAGGCGTGCACCACGACGTGCATGCTGCAAGCTTCGGCAGCCGCCAGGTGCTCCAAACCATCGCCCGGATCGCGGCTTATGACCTTGCCGAACAGCCCTGGGTCTCCCCCTTCCTGATGCTTGAGGAGCCGGAAATCAGCTTGCACCCACAAGCCCAAGCCGATATGGCACGCCTCCTGGCAACTGCCGCGGCAGACGGGAAACAAGTCCTTGCTACTACTCACAGCACGTACCTCCTCATGGGCCTGACGTCCGCCGTTCGAGAACAGATCATCAGGCCAGAAGACGTCGTGATTCTGGAGCTTGAGAAACGTACGAAGGGGACAACGGTCAAAAAACGCATCGATCTAAACAAGAAGGGAGCCCTCAAGGGTTGGGTGTCCTCGTTTTCGGCTATCGAACGAAAGCTCATGAGAGATTGGAGTGAAACCCTTCCAAAGGTATAGATGGCAGAGGCACGGCTTGTTATCTTTGACCCCTTCGTCTTGCGTGCCGCCGTGTTTCAAGAGTCAACAAGCGTGCAGCATCAGGCATTGGAAACGCTAATCAAGAACTGTCCGAACAGGTTGATCCTCGATGACGAGCAAGGCGCATTGAACGTGGCATATTCGATGGAGCTTGGAGGGCAGTTCCCTCTTGTTCGGGCTCAGCTTACGGAAATCCTCGGGCCGTCGGTCGACAAGATCGTTCGGGGGGGCCGGCCGAGGGGCATCGGCTCCTTTCGTCTCCCAACGCGCTCCCACGTCAACTTCGTTCGACCAGCGCTCGCCCTGCGGCCCGCCTACCTCGTCACCCAGATTCCTCGCCTGCTAGCTACGGCCCAAGATGCCGAGAAAGCCTTCGCTATTCGCGTGGTCTCGGCGCACCAGTATATTCAACAGGAAGGTATCGCCCCATGAACATCCTCTTCATCCCCGGCATGACGATCCCAGAGTTCCTGGACTCATATCGAGAAAACATCCAGAAGTCCGCCGGCCCGGACTCCCGCATCATGGTGGCCAAGACGCGCGAGGACCAGGTGAACATGGCGTCCGAGGCGGAGGTGGTCCTCGGGACCATCGCCCAGGAGGCCTTCGTCGTCGCGAAGAAGCTGCGGGTGGTTCAGACCCTGTCGGCAGGCGTGGACACCCAGCTCTACCCGGAGTTCGTCCAGAGCGATGTCCAACTCATCAGCGACAAGGGGATGGTCGGCGACCACCTCTCGGAGCACGCCTTCGGCCTTCTCCTCGCCCTCACCCGCGGCATCGCGCGCATCGCCCGCGAGCGCGCCTGGATGGAGGACCGCGCCGCCTTCCGCTACAGCCTCTGGGAACTGACGGGCAAAACCATGGGCATCGTCGGCCTCGGCGGCACCGGCCTCGCGGTCGCCAAGCGGGCCGAAGCCTTCAACATGCGGGTCATCGCGATGGACCCGGAGCCCGTCCAGAAGCCCGCCTACGTCTCCGAACTGCTGAAGCCCGACCGCTTCCACGACCTCCTGGGCCGGTCCGACGTGGTAACCATCTGCGCCCCCCTCACCAAGGACACCAAGAACCTCTTCGACCTGAAGGCATTCCAGGCGATGAAGCGCACGGCCTACCTCATCAACGTGACCCGCGGTGAGATCGTCCACGAGGAGAGCGTCGTCCAGGCCCTGCGGCAGGGGCTCATCGCCGGCGCCGGGCTGGACGTCACCCCCAGGGAGCCGATGCCGCCGGACAGTCCCCTCTGGAA
>CAZPYZ010000248.1:2427-6529 GCA_964590215.1 uncultured Dehalococcoidia bacterium
GCCGCTCGCCACCGCCGGCGCCTCTCCCCTCCGCGCCGGCCGCACCGTCGACAGGTTCTGCCGCAACCTCGTGAACTTCCGCGAAGGCAAGCCCCTCGAAGGCGTCATCGACAAGATCAAGCAATACTAAACGTTAGTCCAAGGTCCAAGGTCCAACGTCCAAGGGGCGGGGGACTTTGAACCTTGAACCAGGGACGTTGGACCATGAAGGTTTCTCTCAAGTGGCTCCGTGATTACGTAGACATCACTATCAACGTGGAAGAGCTGGCCGCAAAGCTCACCGCGGCGGGGACGGAGGTCGCCGCTATCCAGCGCACCGGCGGCCGGTGGGAACAAGTCCAGGTCGGCCTCGTGACCAAAGTCGAGCCCCACCCCAACGCCGACCGCTTGCGCCTCGCCACCGTGGACGTCGGCCCCCTCCGGAAAACCGTGGTGTGCGGCGCCCCCAATATCGCCGAGGGCCAGAAGATCGCGTTCGCCCATGTAGGCGCCACCCTCATCAACGGCCATACCGGCGAGGCCATGCAGCTCACTGCCGCGACTATCCGCGGCGTCGTCTCAGAGGGCATGGTCTGCTCCGAAAAGGAGTTGGGGCTCTCGGAGGAACACGAGGGCATCCTCGTCCTCCCTGACGATGCCCCCCTCGGTATGCCCCTCAGCGATTACATGGGTGACGTCATCCTCGACCTTGATGTGACCCCCAACCGGCCTGATTGTCTCTCCCTGCTTGGCGTCGCCAGGGAGGTCTGCGCACTCACCGGCGCTGCCCTCAAGGAACCTGGCCTAACCTATGAAGAAAGCGGACCCCCTGCGACAAACCTTGCCACCATCGAAATCCAAGATCCTGACCTCTGTCCCCGATACACCGCCAGCGTGGTCACCGGCCTTCGTATCGAAGCTTCTCCAGCCTGGATGCAAGAGCGCCTGCTGGCCTCGGGCATGCGGCCCATCAACAACGTGGTGGATATCACCAACTACGTGATGCTGGAGGTCGGCCAGCCGCTCCATGCTTTCGATTACGACCGTCTCCAGGACCATCGCGTGGTCGTTCGGCGTGCCCGGCCGGGGGAGCAGATGACCACACTGGACGGCGTGGACCGAACCTTTACCGACCGCAACCTCCTCATCACCGACCCACGACGTCCCGTCGGCGTCGGCGGGGTCATTGGCGGTGCGGAGAGTGAGGTCTCCGCCGCAACAACGGCCGTCCTCTTGGAGTCCGCAAACTTCAACGCGACCAACATACGGGGGACTGAGACTGCACTGCGCGTCCGGACCGAAGCATCGCTCAGGTTTGACAAGGGCCTTCATCCCCACTCTGCGGAGTACGGTCTGCGCCGGGCGACCAAGCTTCTGGTCGAAGTCTGCGGCGGGCGGGCAGCCCCTGGAATCTTCGACGTCTATCCTGCGCCGCCACAGGACACGACTATCCACCTCACCGGGAAGCGCCTCAAGACAATCCTGGGCGACGAGGTCCCGGAGCCGGAGGTGATGGCGACCCTCCGGGCACTGGGCTGCGAGGTCGCGGGAGGGGGGCTGTCAACTGCCACCGGCCTGGAAGTCGCACCCCCCTGGTGGCGGCCAGATCTCCGTATCCCGGATGACCTGGCAGAAGAGGTGGCCCGCATCCGGGGCTACGACTCACTGCCGACCACCTCTCTTCGAGGGGCGGTCCCCTACATCGGGCCCGATCCCGTACGGGAGTTGAGGGAGCAGGCCAAAGACCTCCTCGCGGCGGCAGGGATGCAGGAGATCATCACCTACTCACTGGTGAGCCTTGCCTCCCTGCGACAAATCGGGGAGGGAAAGGAAGGGCCTTCTCCCATCCGAGTGATGAATCCCATGTCTACTCAGCAAGAATATCTGCGCACCTCGCTACGACCGGGGTTGCTCTCCTCTCTGGCGGCAAACGAGCGTCAGGCCGGCGGACCCGTGCAATTGTTTGAGTGTGGGCGTGTGTACGTGCCCCTGGATCCCCTGCACCCATCCTCAGGGCTCCCGGAGGAGCGGGAAATGGTCGCTGGCATCGTTGCGGGCCCAGCAAGGGAGCCCTCTTGGGGGGAAGACCAGCCGCCGGCGAATTACTACACGGCCAAGGGGCTGGTTGAATCCCTTCTCACGCGCCTCGGCGTGGACGCGACCTACGGACCAGCGCAGGATCCAGACCTCCATCCTGGGCGCTCAGCGGCCATCACCGTCGATGGCGACCGCATCGGCATCCTCGGTGAGGCGCGTCCAGGCCTGCTCGCCCGCTTCGACGTGGTTTCCCGCCCTGCCGGCCTGTTCGAGCTGGATCTCGGGCACCTCTTGGATCACGTGGTTCGCGACCGGCGCTACCGTCCCATATCCCGCTTCCCCATGGTCAATGAGGACCTTGCCTTCGTCGTCGCCATCGCGACGCCGGCGTCGGCCGTCGAGAGGGCGATCCGCCAGGCGCCCTTCGTGGTGGCCACCCGCCTCTTCGATGTTTACTCCGGCCCACAGGTCCCGCCGGGAAAGAAATCTCTGGCTTATTCCATCTCCTACCAGGCTGGCGACCACACCATGAGCGGCGAAGAGATCGCCCGTGCCCGGGACGGCGTTATCGGCCGGGTCTGTGGCCAGTTCTCCGCCGAGCTGCGAACATAGCCGGGAGGCTTTCTCCCGCGGCGCGGTCCAGAGGAGGCGGTCCTACCCCCCAGAGGAGCACTCCGGATCTAGAAGCACGGCCGGAAAGCGGGTGACACTGGGGCTGCGCCCCAGACCCCAGGTTCACGCAGCGGTAGTTTGCCCCGCCTCCCTCGACTGAGTGCGGCTTTCCGGCCGCACTCCTACTGGCGCTTCGATGGTCCGGTGACGGGGGCCGAAGGTGCTTAGCGGCCCCAGCCGGAAACCCCCCTCGCGACACAGTGGCCCACCCGCTCTTCCCTTCGGCTCCGCTCAGGGAAGGCTCTGGGCTCAGAACAGGTCCTCGGTAGCACCGCTGCTCTTCTCGCCCTCACCCAACCGCGGTGTTTCCGGCTGCATTTCCAGCGCCGGGTCCGCGTTGACACTCC
This sequence comes from uncultured Dehalococcoidia bacterium, assembly GCA_964590215.1. Classification (GTDB taxonomy): domain Bacteria; phylum Chloroflexota; class Dehalococcoidia; order SHYD01; family SHYD01; genus CAZPYZ01. The sequence goes on from CAZPYZ010000248.1 coordinate 5,463, forward strand.
CTGCTAGAATGAAACGCGCCCCAGAAGTCCCGCGTCCGAGTCCTCCGTGATTCATACCCAAAGCCTTGTCAAGCGCTTCGGCGCCTTCACCGCCGCGGCGGGCGTGTCGTTGGATGTCCAGCCCGGCGAGATCCTCGCCCTGCTTGGCCCTAATGGGGCCGGGAAAACCACGACTGTCCGCATGTTGGCTTCCCTGCTGAGACCCACGTCGGGGAGCGCCAGGATCGCCGGGTTCGACACCGTTGCCGACCCAGGGGCGGTCCGCAAAGCGGTGGGCCTCCTGACCGAGCTACCGGGTCTCTACCAGCGCATGTCTGCCCACGACTACCTGCACTTCTTCGGCAACCTTTATGAAGTGCCCCGCCCCGAGTACGAAGCGCGCAGCCGGGACCTGCTTCAATACTTTGGCCTGTGGGAGGCCAGGGACCGCGCCATTGGGACCTACAGCAAGGGGATGCGCCAGAAGATGGCGCTCAGCAGAGCCCTCCTCCACAACCCCGAGGTCATCCTTCTGGATGAGCCGACGTCCGCCATGGACCCAGCCGGCGCCAAGAGCGTTCGGGACTATATTTGGCAGCTCAAGAAGCAAGGGAAGACCTTCCTCATCTGCACCCACAATCTGGCCGAGGCCGAGGCGCTGGCCGATCGCATCGCCATAATCAAGGCGGGCGGCATTGTCGCTGAAGGCACCGCCAGCGAATTGAAGCGGCGGTTCCTGGGCGAGCCAACCTTCGAGGTCCGATTTGGTTCGCCCATCGACCCAGAAGTACTGAACGTCAACGGCGTCCTCCATGTGGAGACCTTCGGGGACACCTGGGTCCGCTACCGCACTCACGATCCCGGGGTGGCAAATCCCACCTTCGTAAGGCACCTTGTCGAGGCAGGGGCAGACATCGTCAGCGTGAGACCACTGCCGCAAAGCCTGGAAGACGTATACCTGGGTATGGTGGCCTCTTGACTAATTTTGTAGCGGCCAGGCATCCTCCCATGGCCTTTCTGGTGGTCACGCGCCGCGAGGTCATCGAAACCGTCACCGATTGGCGCATTCTCCTCCCAATGCTTACCCT
>CAZPYZ010000249.1:0-6519 GCA_964590215.1 uncultured Dehalococcoidia bacterium
AGTCAAGCAATTCGCCAGTCGGTTGGGAGGGTCACTCCACACGATTTGATAGACGCTGGCCGCGCCGGGTGACCAAGATAAACGCAGGACGATGAAGACCAGGTTCCTGGACCAACCCAGCTTTGGGCGGCGGAGTGGCGTCCGGAGGAGTCTCCGCCGGGGCCAGCGTCTTAGAACAGATCCATCTCTAAGACGCTGCAGCTGCGTCCGCTGCCATGGCCTCGTGCATCCGATCGCTCGCGCCCGCCCCCTGCATGGCATCCATCATTTTGTGCATCTGCTCGTGGGTGATCGGCCTAGAAGGGGTAGGCGTTGGGGTCGCCGCGATCTGTGAAGGGGCCGTCATCTCGCGGCCCGCCACCCCGGGTGAGGGCTGGGCTAAGATTGGCTGAACCCCCATGAGCCACAGGGCTGCGGTGAGGGCTAGTACGACCACCAAGCCTCCGGCTACGCCCCCAAGTACCGCTACCTCCCACTGGCTGTTCATTGCGATCTCCAGGAGCCTTGCTCTGTGTGATCCCATCCTACTATCGCCCATGGTAGGACGTCAATACTCAGTCGGGTATGTTCCGGGGTGAGGACGGAGGGTTGCCGTGGACGTAGGCGACGGGTGCGTTCCTGATCAGGTCCGTCTTACCCCACTGGACAGCGCACCGCGGGAGCCCTTGCTTGACTCAAGCATCCTTTGTACATACAGAGGGCATCCTGGCAGACGTGGCGGCCCAGGTCTACGCGTGCACCCGCTACGAACACTGAGGTAAGCAATGGCAGCGCGCACTAGCTACACCACTGTCCAGCTGCCTATCGGGGGCATGGACTGCTCCGACGAGGCGGTCGCCATCGAAGCTTCGGTCGGCAGACTACCCGGGGACAACGAACGGGTAGCTGCTGCCATCGCCGGCGAGCTGGGGTTGAAGTACCGGGCCAACCTGCTGCCGGAGGACAGGATCGGGGCCGTCAGAGCGCTCCAGGAGCAGGGGGCCGTGGTCATGGTGGTTGGCGATGGGGTGAACGACGCCCCTGCCCTCGCCCAAGCCAACGTTGGGATCGCCATGGGCGCCGCCGGCACGGCCGCTGCCATCGAGGCGGCCGACGTGGCGCTCATGCGGGACGGCTGGCGCATGGTCCCGGAGGCTGTTCGGGTGGGCCGCCGCGCAGCAGGCACCATCCGGCAGAATCTTGGGTTCACGGCAGCTTACAACGTCGTCGAGATCGGGCTCGCCTTTCTCGGCCTCCTTCACCGGTCTGGGCGGCAGCCGCGCAGAGCTTGCCCGATGTCGCCATCATGCTAAATTCGGCCAGGCTCATGCGGGTGCCAAAAAGCTAAGCCCGCGAATCCCAACTTTCACGGCGTTCACGATGCGCCGTGAAACGGATAGACTGGACCGCGGCCGGAAAGCCGCACTCACCGGGGGGAAGATGGGCAAAACGTTCCTGGCGTGAAGCCGGGGTCTGGGGCAGAGCCCAGTGTTACCAGCTTTCCGGCCGTGCTTCTAGGTTCTAGGCCGGTCTGCGCTGAACTTCGTGACCACGGCCCCGGAACCAGCCTATCCTTTGACTGCCGGCGTCTCTGCGAACTCTTTCGAGAGCGGACTGAGCGCAAGGAACGGCCCGCTGGGGGCTCGCCCGGGCGGGCCTGTCCCTTAAGGACAGGAGCAACCGCAACCCTCGCTGTGCGGGACCCTTGTTGGTAGTGCTCGCTCTTGACGCGTGCCATGACAACTGACCCACTGGCACGCTTGCGCCACGCCGGGGTCTGCTGCTTGCGCTACGAGCGGATGGTGGTGATGCCTACGCCTGCGAAAGGGCCTCTTTCGCTTGGGCTATTACCTTCTGACAGCATCCCTGCACCGAAAGCTTGAGTCGGTTCGCCGCGGGGCCGGACGCCAGCACCCACGGTGCTTTGCGGTGCTCCGAACACCAGACACGCCCAACTCGCCGCTGGACTCTGGCGTTGAGATCCATCAGATACGCCGCGGCGCCCGGATCGCCGCCCGCATCCTTCAGGGCGACCTCATGTCCATTGATCCTAAAGGTTATGGCTATCATTTTCCGGCCTCCCGTTTGCCTGTGCTCGCCACCGCATGGCCGAGCCAGCATCGCATATCCGGGGCCCCGCCGGCTGCCCAAGAGGAGTGTCGGGGGCACGCTAATACCGCGGACCCGTAACCCCTCTAGCGGAAGCTGAGGGGATTCGGAGGCTCCAGGAAGTGGGCAGCATCTTCTCCCTTCGGGATCAGCAGAGCGGCGATGGCCACGGCCTTGGTGCTGTGGAGAGCGGTGAAGAGAAAGCCGTCACCTCCCTCATGGTCCTCTTCGAGACCGTCTTCACGGATCACTGGCGTTGAGCCCGACCAGTAGCCAAGCAGCACTTCAACTTACGTTCCTCGCCGGGCTGTGTTGCAGGTCCTGCCGTGGGCGGCTCGGACCTTTGGGCCTCCACGGGCGGTCCCAGTTTCACGGAACGTGACCCGGACAACGTCGTGCGAATTTGACGGGTGCCGTTGCGGCGGGTTATCGTGCACCCTAGCTATAGCGAGTCTGCCCATCTGGCGGTGACTAGAGGTCCCGACGGTCCCTTGTCTCCACCGCTAACCCAAATCCGTGTGCTGGAGCTGGCCAGCTACTTCGCGGGCCCCAGCGCCGGAATGTACCTGGCCGACTTCGGCGCGGACGTCGTCAAGGTGGAGCTGCCGCAAGGTGACCCCGGCCGTACGTTCCCGCCTCTCCTGTACGGCACGGGGATTAGCCGGGCCTTCCTGGCGGCTAACCGCGGTAAGCGCAGCGCGGCCATCGATTGGCGGACCGAGCGGGGGCAAGAAGCGGTCCACCGCCTGCTGGAGCGGACCGATGTCCTGATCGTGGACCGGCCCTTCGGCGCGGCCCGTGAGGCCTGGCCCTTCCACTACGAGTTTGGGTCTGCCCACAACGGCCAGCTCAAGGTACGGTATCCCCGGCTCATCTGCGCGACCGCGAGCCCCTTCGGCCGCAAGGGGCCCTATGCAGAGCTGCCCGGTTACGCCCCCCTGGTGGAGGCCGTCAGCGGCGTGCTCCACAGCAGTCGCACCCGGGCCGGGAACCCGGTCCCTCTCGGCTTTCGCCTCGCCGATAGCTCCACGGGGATGCTCCTGGCCCACGGGATCATGATGGCCCTGCTAGCGCGCCGGCGGACCGGCCTCGGCCAGCGGGTGGAGACCTCGATGCAGCAGGCGCTGGTGGCGCAGCAGTCGGTGAACCTGGTGTGGGCGGAGCATGACCCCACACCCCCGGCCGACCCCTTCCTCGCCGGTGTGGGCTGCTACCAATGTTCCGACGGGCGGTACATCACGGCCAGCAGCCACCAGGACCGCCAGTGGGAAGCCCTCTGCCGGGTGCTGGGGCTGGACCATCTGTTGGAGGACCCGGAGTTCAAGTCCCGCGCCGCCCGGCGACAGCGCAGCGCGGAGCTGTATCCGCTGCTGGAAGGCATCTTCAGCACCCGTCCCTCCACGGAGTGGCTGCCGCTGCTTCGAGAGGCCAAGGTGCCCTGCGGACCCGTGCTGAGCCGTGCGGAGTCTTTCGATGCGCCTCAGGTGCTGGCCAACCGACTGCCTGTGATGGTCTCGGCGCCTGGGGTCCCCGCGGCGCAGGTCATGGGCGCCCCCGTCACCCTGTCCGAGACGCCACCCGCTCCCGGCGCCCGGGTGCCCGGCCTGGGAGAACACACCCGTGAGGTGCTCGAAGAGGCAGGCTTTACCGCAACGGAGATTGACCAGTTGTGCTGCCCTTAGAAGGGGTACGGGTCCTCGACCTCGCCATCATGTTCGCGGGGCCTGGCGCGGCCATGTACCTGGGCGACATGGGAGCGGAGGTCATCAAGGTTGAGCAGCACAAGGGCGATGACAGCCGCCTCAACACGACTGCTTTTCTGGGCCAGCACAGCCGCGGGTTTATGGTGCTCAACCGGAACAAGCGGGGCATCGTCCTCGACCTGCAACGCCCCGAGGGCCGGGAGGCTCTGTACCGCCTGGTCCAGACCGCGGACGTCCTCATCCACAACTACCGCCCGGGGGTCGCCGAGCGGCTCGGAGCCGATTACGCGACGCTCTCCCGGCTGAACCCCCGCCTGGTCTACGTCTGGGCCAGCGCCTTCGGCTCGACGGGCCCCCTGGCCTCGGTAGGGGCCTACGACAACGTGACCGTCGGGTATTCCGGGATCGCTCACGCTCGCATCGAGCGGGACGGCGAGCCCAGCGGCACCGGCACCTATATCTCGGACACGGGCCTGCCCATGCTGGTGGGGTTCGCGGTGGGCGCCGCGCTCTGGGCCCGGGAGGAGACGGGACGGGGACAGCTCATCGAGACCTCTCTTCTGAACCTCGCCATCGCGGCCCAGGCGCCCCACTGGGTCCGGGCGCCGGGCGAGGAGCTGCCGGCGGACGACCCCGTCGAGGGGGCCTGTCCCGTGCTCCAGTGCGGGGACGGGGAGTGGATTACGGTGGCGCTGGTCACCGAACACGAGTGGGAGGCCTTCTGCGAAGCCGTCGCGGAGGAAAAGCTCTGCGCCGACAGCCGCTTCAACTCACTGGACGGGCGGGCAAAGCACCGGCGTGAGCTGGATCTGTTGCTGGCCCCCGTGTTCAAGGCCCGGCCCGCCGCCGAGTGGGTCAGCCTGCTTCGAGCGGCCGGCGTATCCTGCGTCCCCGTCGTCCCCAGGGGGGCATTGACCCATGCCGATCACATCCTCCTCAATGAGGCCCTGAGCGAGGTGCAGCACCAGTCCGCCGGGCCCACCCGGATGATGGCGGTGCCGGTGGCGCTGTGGGATACCCCGGGATCGGTCCGGATCGGCTCGCCGGGCATCGGCGAGCACACGGATGAGGTCCTCGCGGAGCTTGGCTATACCCCCGAGCAGATCGCCTCGCTCAGAACCAGCGGCGTGACGGGCTGAGGTGGGTTCCACCCCGATGCGGATCTCAACCTGAGCTCAGCGTCAGTGTAGCCCCTCTATGTGACGTTGCCCACGAGGCGGCTCGGGGTTGTGACGATGTTGGCCGCTGCTCATCCGGTGTCTTCGCAGCCGCGCGGCCACATCTGGGAACAGAGCGGACCTCTGGAGGTTCCGACCCTGACGGCTCCTCAGCTGGTTGTCGGTGCCACCCCCGGCCGCATCGATTGGGTCCTCCGAAGAACACCGATCCTCTCAGAAAGCTTTGACCTCCCAATTCTTGGCCCCCTCGCCGAGGCGGTAGCAGCCTTCCGCCAAAAAATACAAGCCTGGTTGGCTCTGGCACCTCCCGGGCAGCGCGTTGCGTTCGGAGGCATTCTGCTATTACCGGTGCAGGACCGGCTGGCAGGATATGCGACCCTTTCGAAGCTTCTGCCCTTCGAGGTGGGAGGGAAAACGGCTTCGGACGTCTCATACCAGATCAATCGCCGCCGGGCGATAACTCTAGATGGATGGCAGTCGCAACTCAACCGTCTCTCGAAGTGGTCTGTGTCCCAGTTTCACCGCGTCAATATCGAAGTTCCGGGCGGCCACACGCGGACGGCCGAAGTGGCAACAGCGTGTCGCTTGGAGGTTGATATCAGGGGACGGTGCTAGAATCGCAGTTCAAAGACGGTGGGATGAGCCGATCCCTTCGAACTAGCGGGAGGAGGATTTATGCCCCTCGACCCTCAGGCGGAAACCCTTCTGCAAGCGATGGCCGCGGCCGGAGTGCTGCTCGATACGTCCCTGCCGGTAGCCGACCAGCGGCGTCTCCTGGACAGCCGCACCGTGTTCCGTGCGGAGGACAGCACACTACCAGGCGCTGCCGGACCAATCCCGGTCAGGATCTTCTTACCGCCTGGTCCTAGGCCACTTCCCGTTCTTGTCTATTTCCATGGGGGTGGTTGGGTGATTGGTAGCCTCGACGGTTACGACTCTCGTTGCCGGCTGCTGGCCGAGTGGGGCGGATGCGCCGTCGTGTCGGTTGACTATCGCATGGCCCCGGAGTATCCGTTTCCGGCTGCAGTTGATGACGCCTACGCGGCGACGTGCTGGATCGCCGAACACGCTCCTGACTTTGGTGGAGACCCCCGCCGAGTGGCAGTCGGCGGGGATAGCGCAGGGGGAAATCTTGCGACGGTAGTAGCGATGCTGGCCAGGGATAAAGGCGGCCCGAGACTCACCTTTCAGTGTCTGGTTTATCCGGTAACGGACACGGACACTGAAACCCGCTCCTATATGGAGAACGCCGTCGGGTACAACCTGACCCGTGATGCGATGCGTTGGTTTATCGAGCAGTACGTTCCGGATCCCGCCCAACGCAAGAACCCCTTGGTAGCACCCCTCCGATCTGCAGACCTTAGCCGGTTACCGCCGGCCTTGGTCATCACGGCTGAATACGATCCCCTGCGTGACGAGGGCGAGGCCTACGCCTTTGCCCTTGAAAAAGCTGGCGTAAAGGTAGAACTTCGCCGCTACGACGGCATGTTTCATGGGTTCTGGGGCATGAGCGCTGTCTTGGACCAGGGCAAGCAGGCAATGGCCCATAC
>CAZPYZ010000250.1:0-6514 GCA_964590215.1 uncultured Dehalococcoidia bacterium
ACCTCGGATCTGGTCGACCTGTTGACGGTGATGCGCCAGCAGGAACAGATCCGGGACCTCAACCTCCGGGCGCCAGCAGATCCCTTCACCGAGGTCGGCCTGATAGCCCAGGGGTACAACCGCACCATGAGCGCGCTGCAGGACTCGGTGGCTCGCCGCGAACGGGTGGAGGAGGATCTACGCCAGGCGAAAGAAGCGGCCGAGGTGGCCAGCAGAGCCAAGGGCGAGTTTCTGGCCAGCATGAGCCACGAGATACGCACGCCGATGAACGCCATCATCGGGATGGCGGACATCCTTTCGGAGAGCCCCCTCACCTCAGGCCAGCGAGAGTATGTGGGGATCCTGCGCACCGCCGGCGACAAGCTGCTGCACCTGCTAAACGATGTCCTCGACCTCTCCAAGGTGGAGGCAGGGCTCCTGGAGATGGAGCGCATCCCCTTCGACTTGGGGGAGGTGCTCGATCAGAGCCTCGAAGTCATGGCCCCTCAAGCCCATGCCAAAGGACTGGAACTCGCATGCCATCTGCCCCCCCACCTGCCCACTGCCCTGCTGGGCGACCCCGAGCGCCTGCGCCAGGTTCTAACGAACCTCGTGAGCAATGCCGTGAAGTTCACTGAAGAAGGTGAGGTGGTGGTGGAGGTCAAGGCGATGGATGTGGTTCCGCCCCAGCGTTGCACGCTGGAGTTCTCCGTACGGGATACCGGCATCGGCATTCCCTCGGAGCAGGCCAGCGCCATCTTCGAAGGCTTTACCCAGGCAGACTCCTCAACAACCCGCAGGTACGGGGGTACCGGACTCGGCCTGACCATATCGAAACATCTGGTGGAGCTGATGGGAGGCGAGATTCAAGTGGAGAGCGCCCCTGGTGCGGGCAGCACCTTTCGGTTCACCGCGCAATTCGGGATCCAAGGACTGGGCAGCCGCGCGGCAAGGGCGCCCGCTGAGCTCACTGGACTACGCGTGCTGGCAGTGGACGATAATGCGACCAATCGCGCTATTCTGCGGGAAATGCTGGCCGACACCGGTCTCCTGGTTAGGGAGGCCGCCGGCGCCGAAGAGGGGCTTGCGGAGTTGCGCCGGGCCCAAGGGGCTGGGGAACCCTACTCTTTGATCCTCTTGGACGGTCGCATGCCGGGCATGAGTGGTCTGGAAGCTGCCGCGGCAGTCCGGCAAGATACGGGACTCACAGGCGTGATTGTCATGATGCTCACGTCAGACCGCGGGATCGGCGACATCGAGCGGTGCCGCGAGCTGGGGGTCTCCACGTATCTGATGAAACCGGTGAAGCGACGAGAGTTGCTGAATGCCATCGCCGGGGCCTTGGGAATGAGCACCTCCGCGGCGCTTCCCCCGGCCCCGCGCGGAGGGCAACGAGAAGCCGGCCCGCGTCCCCTCCGCCTTCTTCTGGCTGAGGACAGTGTGGACAACCGTCTGGTGGTCCAGTTCTACCTCCAAGACACGGCCCATGTGGTGGATACGGTGAGTACCGGAATCGCGGCGGTGGAGAAGTTTGCATCGGCGGGGTACGACCTCGTGCTTATGGACCTCCAGATGCCCGACATGGACGGCTACGCTGCCACCAGAGCCATCCGCGAGCTTGAGCGGAAGGAGGGACGGGTGCCGGTGCCGATCATTGCCCTTTCAGCGTACGCACTCACCGGCGATATAGAGAGGAGCCTCGCAGCCGGGTGCACCGCCCACCTTGCCAAACCCATCAGGAAGCCGGTGCTGCTGGACGCCATCGCGGCGCACACCAGCCTCGCTACTGGGAGGTTAGAGGCGGCCGCGGCCCCGGCCGCGGCGGGCCTGGAAGACGCGATACCCGTCTACCTGGCGCGGAGGCGGGAGGATCTCAACGCCTTAAGGGCCGCTCTGGCTCAGGATGACTTCGAAACCGTCCGCGTCCTCGGACACCGTATGAAGGGCTCGGGGGCAGCCTATGGATTTGAGACCCTCACCCGCATAGGCAGCGAACTGGAAACCATGGCGATGGGACGGGACCTCGGGGGGATACGGCGTCTGCTGGATGAGCTTTCGGACTGCCTCCAGGGCATCGGGCCTGGTGCGAGCGGGCAGCAGCTCGCAGACTGAGCGGGGCGCGACAGCATGCGGGTGCGCTTCTGGGGGACGCGGGGCTCGATAGCGACCCCGGGCCCGGCAACCAACCACTTTGGCGGCAACACGTCCTGCGTGCAAGTGAGCACTCTGGACGGTGAACTCCTGGTGTTCGACCTCGGCACCGGGGCCCGCCTCCTGGGCGCGGCGCTCATGGCCTCGGACACCAGGCCGCTGAAGGGAAGCATCGTGCTCACTCACACCCACTGGGACCATATCCAGGGGTTTCCGTTCTTTGCGCCGCTCTTCGTACCCGGGAGCTTGTTCACCGTGCATGGGCCCCGGGGCGGCAGCGACTCGCTGGAGCGGGTGCTTGCCGGACAGATGGAGTTCCCGTATTTCCCCGTAGAGCTGAGCCAGCTCCCCGCCGCCATCACCTACCATGAACTGGCGGAGGGGCCCTATCAGATCGGCCCGGTGCGGGTGGAGGCCCAGTTTCTTAACCACCCGGCGGTCACTCTCGGCTACCGGGTTGAAGCGGACGGGGCCGTGCTGGCGTACATCACCGACCACGAGCCCTTCTCCGAGAGCCTCTGGCGCGCCGCAGCCTCTCCCGGCCGCCTGGAATCTATGCTCCACGAGGGTGACCGCCGCCACGCACGCTTCCTATCCGGCGCCGACCTGGTGATTCACGACGCTCAGTACACACCCGAAGAGTACCGGCAAAAAAAGAACTGGGGACATAGCACTTACCAGTATGTGGTCGAGATCGCGGTCGCGGCAGGGGTCCGCCGCCTGGCCCTGACCCATCATGACCCCAATCACGACGACCGCTTCCTCGACGAGCTAGAGCAAAGCGCCCGAGACATGGCCCGAGCCGTTGGCTCTAACCTGGAGGTGTTTTGTGCTTACGAAGGGTGTGAACTCGCGCTGGTAGCGGGCCGGCCCCGATCAGCCCGGGTCGCGACCGCCGAGGCCCGTGCTTCTGCGCTGGGCCCAAGCCACGTACTGGTGGCCGACGACGACCCGGACATACGGTTCCTGGTGCGGCGGGCACTCTCCCGGGGTGGCCACACGGTGACCGAAGCAGCGGATGGCGAAGAGGCGTTGCGTCTCCTTCGGGAACAGCTTCCGGACCTCTTGATCCTCGATCTCATGATGCCGCCCCCAGACGGCTTGGCGGTGCTCGCCGGCCTGCGGTCCGAGCCCGCCACAGCGGCATTGCGAGTGCTGGTGCTCACCGCCCGGGATGACGAGCAGGCGACGCGGACTGCCTTCGACCTCGGCGCGGTGGATTATCTGACCAAGCCCTTCACGATGCAGCAGTTGGCGGCTCGTGTCCGGGCCTGTCTCGAGCGGACTGCAAGTCCGTAGGGCGCGCGTGCCTGTGCTCGGGGCAAGGCACGAAGGACCTGCCGGTCCAGGGTGCAGGCGACGAATAGCAGGTGAGGATTACAGCAATCTCGCCGCCAGAATGGCATACTCGATGCTGTCGGTGAGGGCGAGCCAGCTCGCCTCGATAACGTTGGTGGAAACCCCGATGGTTGCCCAGGTGCGATCGCCATCACCGGCCTCGATGAGGACGCGGACGCCGGACGCAGTACCGTCGCGCCCATCCAGCACCCGCACCTTGTAGTCCAAGAGATGCACGCCATCCAGCTCCGGGTAGAAGGGCCTCAGGGCCTTTCGGAGGGCATTATCCAGGGCATGCACCGGCCCGTTCCCCTCCGCTGCGGTGTGCTCGGGAATCCCTCTCACCCGCAATTTCACCGTCGCTTCTGAAGCGGCCACCCCATCCCCCTCCTTATTGCAGGTAACTCGGAAGGCTTCCAGTTCGAAAGGCGGCTCCAGCAGCCCGCAGGCCCGGCGCATGAGCAGCTCGAGGGAGCCTTCTGCCGCTTCGAACTGATAGCCCCGGTACTCGAGATCCTTTACCTCCTGCAGGATGCGGCGGGCGGCCTCGGGGTGATTCGCCAGGTCCAGCCCGATCTGGCTGGCGGTATAGTGCAGGTTGCTCTGTCCAGAAAGCTCTGAGACGACCACCCGACGGCTGTTCCCTACTCTCAGGGGGTCAACGTGCTCATAGGTCTCCGGGTCGCGCATGACCGCGCTGACGTGGATTCCGCCTTTGTGAGCGAAGGCGGAGCGGCCGACGTAGGGACGGTGGTCGCCTTGGCCCACGTTAGCCACCTCGGACACGAATCGCGAGAGCTCGGCCATCCGGGCCAGCTGATCTTCGTTCAACCCATCCAACCCCATCTTGAGGGCGAGGTTGGGGATGATGGAGCAGAGGTCGGCATTGCCGCAGCGCTCCCCATAGCCGTTGATGGTGCCCTGGACCTGGACGGCGCCCTCGCGCACCGCCGCGAGGGCATTGGCCACGGCGAGGTCCGCGTCGTTGTGGGTATGAATACCAAGGGGCGCGAGGGCCGACTTACGAACGGTGCCGAGGATCTCCACGATTTCCCATGGAGTACAGCCACCGTTGGTGTCGCACAGGGCCAGCGAGTCGGCGCCGGCCTCAGCGGCGGCGCGCAAGGTCGCCAGGGCGTATTCCTGGTTCCGCTTGTAGCCGTCGAAGAAGTGCTCCGCGTCGTAGACCACCTCCCGCCCGTGGCTCTTCATCCAGCGGACGGAGTCAGCGATCATGCGGAGGTTCTCGTCCAGGGTGGTGCGCAGGGCCCGGGTCACGTGCAGGTCCCAGCTCTTGCCGACCAGGGTGACGACCGGCGTTTCAGCCTCCATCAAGGCTCTGAGGTTCTCGTCCTCCTCCACCATCACGCCAGCCCGGCGGGTGCTGCCAAACGCGGCCAGCTTCGCATGGCGGAAGGTGAGGGACTTGGCGCGTTGGAAGAACTCGGCATCTTTGGGATTGGAGCCGGGCCAGCCGCCCTCGATGTAGTCAAACCCGTATTCGTCGAGCTTCTCGGTGATCTTGAGTTTGTCGGCAACGGAGAGGGAGATTCCCTCGCCTTGAGTGCCGTCTCGTAACGTGGTGTCGTAGAGGATGACCCTGCCCATGATTGCCTCCCTGCCACCGCTGCGGGGGACAAGCCCCCGCACTACGTCCTGGCGGCAATAAAAATCCCGCCCCTCGAAGGGACGGGCTGCATAGCTCCCGCGGTACCACCCTCGTTGCTCGCCTTACGCGAACCGCTCTGCGGGGTGCTAACACACCCCCGCCCGGGTTAACGGTGGGCGACCCCGGCCCAGTCTACTTGGGAAAGGAAGTCAGGAAGTCAGCGAGTGCGGAAGTAAGGGTGCCTCCCCCTGACTTCCTTACTTCCTGATTTCCTTACTTCCTTCCCTGTTCCGTGGGCGGCTCGGGAGGGATTTTCGGCCTGGGGTTCCGTACCTGCTTCCACCGTACCAGGCTCGCTGACCGGAGGACCGGGGGCTACTCTGCTCCGTCGATGCCTTTACCGCGGTCAGTATAGCTTGAGGCGCATCTGTGTCAAGGAATAGAATCTGTCAATGCGTTCGGGGAGCGAACGGCCCTCCTGGGAGCGCAGGCATGCTTGCCTTCCGGCGCCCTTACCAGGGAAGGCGGGAGGAATGATAACCGAGCCGGTGGCTTTCACGAGGCGGGAGGACTCATGTACAAGTATGGAGTCATAGGCCCAACAACTGGCGGAGACGGTCCCGCGGCGTCGGAGCCGCTCCTACCTGACGACGTGGTACGCGTGAGCACCGGCATCGGGATATCAGACTATACGGTCACCGGGGTCGAGGATGGGATGTCCCGCTACTGGGACTGCGTCGACGAAGTAATGAAGGGTGGAGCGCAGCGGACCTTCCTGGCCGGCTTTCCCATTGCAGCGCAATTGGGCCGGGAGCGGGCGCTGAAGATCTACCAGGAGACCACCCAAAAGACCGGTGTGCCGGCCAGTTCCGACGCGGAGGCCACTATCGAGTCGATGAAGCACCTCGGGGTGACCCGGGTAACCGTGGCCAGCCGCTGGGCCGAGGAGCTGAACAACAAGCTCATCGGCTACCTGAACCACGCCGGGATCGAGGTCCTCTACATCACCAGTGTCGGACAGTGGGCCCGGGAGGCCTTCGCCATGAGCGTGGAGCAGGGGATAAAACTCGCCTTCCAGTTGGGCCGGGAGGCGGTGAAGAATGCCCCTCAGGCCGAGGGGTTGCTCATGCCGGGCGGGACCTGGCGGATCCTCGCGGCGATCCCGATCCTCGAGGAGGACTCGGGCAAGCCAGTGTTCTCCAACCCCACGGCAGTGCCGTGGCGGCTTATCCATGATGGGGTTGCGCCCCCGGTGAAGGGGTGGGGGCGGGTGCTCGAAAGTCCCTAGTCCCGAGTCTCTAGTCTCTAGTCTCTAGTCTCTAGTCTCTAGTCTCTAGTCGCCCGCTCCCCCCGGGGCTTTGGGGGAGGGACTAGAAACTAGCGACCAGAGACTGGAAACCTAAGGAGGCAATCATGCCTGACCTAACAATGGTGATG
>CAZPYZ010000251.1:0-6488 GCA_964590215.1 uncultured Dehalococcoidia bacterium
CTGTGTTAGACGCCTCGACTGAGTGCGGCTTTCCGGCCGCACTCAGTCGAGGGAGGCGGGGCAAACGACCGCTGCGTGAATCTGGGGTCTGGGGCGCAGCCCCAGTGTCACGGGCTTTCGGCCGTGCTTCTAGGACTCCTATACTGAGGGCACTCGGAGCGAGCGGCTCGGTGCGCATCTGCCATCGCGGGGACCTGGAGGGCGGGATAGGCTTCGGCTATTGCCGAACATATTGAGCATGGGAGTTAAAAGGCTGCGCGCAATCCTTGCACTGGGCGGTCTGCTGTTGCTGGGCACGGCCTGCGTGATGGCCCCCGGGTCCGCGCCCGATCGCCCCTCGTCGGAAGCACCCACGCCTCGCCCTCCGGCCGCGAGCTCCCTGGATGACCGGGCGACGTTCAGTACCGCTGGCTGGAAGACGGATTTTGCCAGGCACAGTGTCCCGTTTCGAGAGATCACCTCCGGCGGCCCCCCCAAGGACGGGATCCCACCGGTCGACCGCCCGAAGTTCGAAGAGGCCTCGGCCAAAGTCGAGTGGCTGAAGGAGAACGAGCCTGTCGTCGCGCTCCAGGTTGGAGGCGATGCCCGCGCTTATCCCATTCAGATCCTGATGTGGCACGAGATCGTCAACGATACCGTTGGCGGGACGCCGGTGACGGTGACCCTTTGCCCGCTCTGCAACACTGCCATCGCCTTCGATCGCCGCCTCGACGGGACCGTGTATGACTTCGGGACGACGGGAAACCTCCGGTACAGCGATCTCGTTATGTATGACCGCCAGACGGAGAGCTGGTGGCAGCAGATCACTGGAGAGGGGATCGTCGGCGAGTTGACCGGAAAGCGGTTAACGATGCTGCCAGCCTCTATCATCTCTTTCAAGGACTTTCAGTCCGCATATCCGAAAGGCAAAGTGCTCTCTCGTGACACCGGCTTCCGGCGTGCCTACGGTAAGAATCCGTACACCGGCTACGACGACATCCGCTCCTCTCCGTTCCTGTTCCGGGGACCTTCGGACGGCCGCCTACCGCCGATGCAGCGCGTCGTCACGGTGTCGGTGGACGGCCAGCATGCGGCCTACCCCTTCAGCATTCTGGAAGAGCGCCGCGCGGTAAACCACCGGGTGGGCCAGACTGACCTGGTGGTGCTCTGGGCGCCGGGGACGGCCTCGGCCCTAGACCGCAGCGATATCTCCCAGTCTCGGGACATCGGCGCCTCCAACGTGTTTCTCCGTCATCTCGATGGCCAGACCCTGAGTTTTGAACCAGCGGGCGACGGAAGCTTCCGGGACCGGGAGACGGGGACGGGCTGGAACCTCCTCGGGACCGGTATTCGCGGGCCCCTCGCCGGACGGCAATTGGAGCCGGTGGTCCACGCCAACCACTTCTGGTTCGCGTGGGCCGTGTTCAAGCCGGAGACGGTAGTCTATACGGGCTAGTCGCGGCGAGGGGCCGGGGGCGTGATCGGCGGCCGCGCGCCCCGTATTCCGCCAGTTGCGCAACGGCCGAGCGCTCGAAATCCAGACTGTCCTCCATGGCGGGCGTCTTCTGCGCCGGGCGACGTACGCCAGGGCTGCGCCCGGGCAGGCTGTCTCACCACCGCGGCGCCTGGGATGAAGTGCGCGGACAACGCCCGACTATAGGCCACCTGGCCAGCGCCCTCAGTTCCCCTTGAGTCCTCACGGCCCATAGCCGCTTGGGAGCGATCGTATAATGCGGGGACGACCTTGGGAGGGGCATGTGCAGACGTGGCTCAAGCACGAGCGAGGCCAGGGCCTCGTGGAATACGGACTGATCATTTTCCTCGTGGCCGTCGTCATCATCGCACTCCTGGTGCTCCTCGGTCCCCAGATCGGGTCGATCTTCAGCGGCATCACAGGTTCCATCCAGGGTTCCCTGGGCAGTCCGGGGGCCGACTGTGGGCCACCCCCCGGCCTGGCTGGGCCTGGGCAAGGCCCGCCGGGGGGCTTACCCGGACCTGGCGGGCCTCCGGGCTGCCGGTGAACCGTCCCGCCCAGGGGCTCTCCTCCGCTCTCTCAGCTTTCAGGGTCAGTCCGGGACTCGGGACCGCACGTCGCCGGGTGTACCAGGTTTCGGGTGGGTGTTCCAGCTCGCGGGCCCGGTAAAGAGCAGGGTCTTTAGGATCAAGCGTACTAGTCGCGGTGGGCGGCGCGGGCCAGGCCCTCCGCGTCGAGGATCTCGATGCGGGTCCGGCCGATCGCGATAAGCCCGTCAGAACGGAGCTGGTTCAGCGCCTGGGTGGCGGTCTCCCTGAAGGTCCCCGCCATCTCTGCCAGCTCCTGGTGGGTCATACCGCTCACGGTAGGCCCGCCTTGCTGGTCTGACAACCGTAGTAGAACCGAGGCGATACGGGACCGCACGTCGCGGAACGCAAGGTCCTCAAGCACCTGCTCTATGTCGACAAGACGACGCCCAATAACATTCAGGATTCGCAGCGCCACCACCGGCTTCGTGAGCAGAAGCTGCTCCACATCCGTGCGGCTCATAGCGCAGAGGATCGATGCCTGCGATGCTTCGGCAAAGGTGTCGTACATCTTGTGGCCGAGGATCGACATCTCACCGAAGAACGTCTGCTCCGCGAGGTGAGCGATCACCAGCTTCTTCCCCTCCGACGAGAGGCGGTAAAGGTCGACTGCCCCCTTCTTCAGGAGGTAGAGCACCTCTCCCGCTTCGCCCGGCCGGTAGATAACTCGACCTTTCTCGCAAGTGATGGACGTGGTGGTACGGTCCAGCCACTGCATCTCCGCCTGGGACAGGTCCTGGAAGACCTCCAGGGCGGAAAGGTAGCCGAGCTTCTGCCCCGGCATCAGTTCCGAGGGCCCATTGGCTACCCGCCGCGTTCTGCCAGGACGAACCGCGGAGGTCAACTTTCCGAACAGCTCTCCGACCATGACCGCCCCTTCGTCATTATCAGCGCATCCTACTGTCGCGTACATGGGGAGCAATGTAAGCTGCATTACATTAGTGCTCTCCCCCCGCACACCTACACTGGATAGGGTACACGGTGCCTTGAAGGACCCATCAATACTACAGCCTGCGCCCGACGTCACGTTTGTCGGGCCGGAGGGCCGGCCTGTCCCACTCAGCTCTTTTCGGGGCCGGCCGCTGGTGCTGGTCGTTCTCAGGTGGCTGGGCTGAGTGGCCTGACGCGAGCACCTCGCGCAGTTGCGCGACCACCTGGACGAATTCGTGGCGCTGGGAGCGAGGATTGTGGCGGTCAGCTTTGAGGATGCCGGCCAGTTGCGCCGGTTCGCCTCGCGTGAGCGCCTGCCCTTCCCCCTCCTGGGCGACCCGGAGCGCCGGGCCTATCAAGCCTTCGGCCTCAGCCCCGGCTCGTGGCGGCAGCTGCTGGACTGGAAAACCATCGCCGTGTATCTCCGCGGCATGCTCCATGGCCGCTGGCCCCATATCCGGGCCGCGCCCTTCGAGCAGCTGGGAGGTGATTTCGTCCTGGATACCAAAGGCCGCATCGTCTTGGACTGGAAGAGCCATACGCCCGCAGATCGCCCGGCAGTCGAGGATCTGCTGGCCGCAGTCCAGGCCGGCGGGCTCGACACCGATCAGGAGGAATCGCTTGGACCACGATAAACGAGCCCTCCCTCGCAAGGACGCGGGGTACATCTTCTTCGAGCTGACCCGTACCCTCTGCCCCTACTGCCGCCGCGTGCTGGACGGGCAGGTCCTCTTCAGAGGGAATAAGGTCTATCTTCGTCGCCACTGTCCGGAACATGGGTCCATCGAAGCCCTCATCTACGGCGACGCCGAGGCCTACGTCGCGGCCGCGAAGTTCAATCGACCGGGAAGCATTCCTGTCGCCTTCACCACCGATTCGCTGAACGGCTGTCCCCATGACTGCGGCCTCTGCCCCGAGCACCAGCAGCACGCCTGCGTCGGCATCATTGAGGTCAACAGCGCATGCAACATGGAATGCCCTCTTTGCTTTGCCAGTGCAGGGCCGGGGTTCAACCTTACCCTTCGGGACGTAGAAGCGATCTTGGACCACTTCGTGGAGACCGAGGGCGCCGCGGATGTAGTGCAGTTCTCGGGGGGTGAGCCGGCCATCCATCCCGATATCATCCCGATGCTGCGGGCCGCGAAGTCACGGGGTATCAGGCACGTCATGCTGAACACCAACGGCAAGCGCATCGCCGCCGACGACGGTTTCCTGGCCGCCCTCGCCGAAGTCCGCCCCTCCGTCTACTTTCAGTTCGATGGCTTCCAATCCGCGACGTATCGAGAGCTACGGGCGGAGCCGGAGATCCTGGGGGAGAAGCTCAGGGCGCTGGACCGGCTGGCGGAGATCGGTTGCGACGTGGTGCTGGTCCCAGCGATAGAACACGGCGTCAACGAGCAAGAAGTGGGGAATATTCTCCGCTTCGGCTTGGAGCATCCGGCCATCAAGGGCGTGAACTTTCAGCCGGCGTTTCACGCGGGCAGGTTCAATGGGCACGACCCCCTCCAGCGCATCACGATCCCAGACGTCCTCGCCCTTATCGAGGATCAGACCGCGGGGCTCTTCCTTGTATCCGACTTCGTACCGATCCCTTGCTGCTTTCCGACCTGCAATTCGGTGACCTATGCGTACGTGGACGAAGGGAAAGTTACCCCACTAACCCGCCTGCTGAACGTGGACGATTACCTTGACTACCTCTCCAACCGGGCGATCCTGGACCCTGGAGCCGAGCTGCGCACCGCTTTGGAAGGCCTCTGGTCCACGGCGACGTTCCCCGGCTCAGGCCCCTCACTAAAGGATTTCGCGGTCACCTGCGCCGCCTGCGGTCTGCCCGACGGGCTCGACGTTGACGCGCTGGCCAGGCGGATGTTCGTGGTTATGCTGCAGGACTTCATGGACCCGTGGACCTTCAGCCAGAAGAACGCGATGAAGTGCTGCAAGGCCATCCTCCTTCCCGACGGCAAGCAAGTACCCTTCTGCGCCTACAATAGCGTCGGTTACCGGGAACAGGCCCGAGTGCAGCTGGCGCACCGTCAGAGCAACAACCTGTCGCAGCCCCTTCGCTTTTTGTTTTAAGGGCCCAATGCTCGAACTCTCGCCCGCCGAGCTTAAACAATGCTGCGCCGACCTCTACAGCGGGGGCTGGGCGCGGCTACTCCTGGGCGATATGTTTCGACCGGGAGGACTGGAACTCACGGAGGAGCTCGGTTTGCAACTGGCGCTCAAGCCAGACGCGCTGGTGCTGGACATCGCCGGTGGCGCCGGGGCCAGCGCAGGCTTCCTCTCCGACCGCTTCGGCTGCGGGGTAGTCGGTCTCGACTATGGACCGGGGACCGCCGCCGCGGCGGCCCGAGGCAGCCGTAAGGGCGGCCCGTGGAATCGGACTGCCTTTGTAGCCAGCGATGCGGAAGCGCTCCCGTTTCGGGAGGGAATGTTTGACGCAGCCATCTGTGAGTGCTCCTTTTGCACCTTCCCGGCGAAGGACAGCGCGGCGCGGGAGGTGGCGCGGGTCCTGCGCCCCGAAGGCCGGTTCGGCCTTACCGATGTGACCCGAGACGGTCCGCTCCCGCCGGCGTTGGACGGCCTGACCGGGTGGGTATCGTGCCTGGCCGGTGCCCGTCCGGCCGCCAGTTACGCCGCGATCCTCGAAGACTGGGGACTACAAGTCATTCACATGAGCCGTCACAGCGCGGCCTTGAAGAGTTTGATACAGCAAGTACGCGGGAGGCTTCTGGCCGCCGAGGTAGTGTCTCGCACTGGACGATTGGACCTGCCGCCGATCAATTTCTCTCAGGCCCATGAAGCCGCACGGGCTGCGGACCGTGCGGTGCACGAGGGCACGCTGGGGTATACCATGCTCGTAGCCGTGAAACGGTCCGCCTAAACTAAGGAGGGAAAGTAAATGTCTGATTTCCTCGGCCGGGAGTACAACTACGATATCTTTTCGCCATCCGAGCGGGAGGCGGCTTTGCTGGCCACTATGGCCCATGCCGGAGAGGAGCCGCCGGACTTCACCCTGCCCGTCCTCGAAGGCGGCGTGGTGACTCTTTCGAAGCTGCGGGGCCTCCCCGTTGCCATCGAGTTCGGCTCCATCACCTGACCCCCCTGCGTAGCGGAGTTTCCGCTAATGGACCAGCTGGCCAGGGACTATGAAGGCAAAGCCCACTTCCTCTTTATCTATGCCCGAGAGGCCCACCCTGACCGGTTTCCCGAGTGGCCGGCCCACAAGAGCTACCAGCAAAAACTGACCCACGGCCGTGCCCTGAAACAGCGCTTCGACAGCCCTCGCACGTTCCTGGTGGACGACCTCGATGGCGCCGTACATCGCCTCTACAGCGGGCGGCCCAACATGAGCTGGGTGATCGATCACACCGGCCGGATTGCCTTCAAGGGTGGCTGGACCCAGGCGGCCGACCTGCGGGAGGCCTTAGAGCTGGTGTTGCGGGTCAGGGAGATGAAACGGAACGGCGTCCGGGTAAATCCCTACTACAAGGAAATCATGGACTTCAAGCCGGGCC
>CAZPYZ010000252.1:0-6458 GCA_964590215.1 uncultured Dehalococcoidia bacterium
ACCGAGATCTACACTCTTTCCCTACACGACGCTCTTCCGATCTTTGAAGGGGCGCGCCCTCTATCAAGCGGGAACGGTGCCCGTCGCATTCTTCACGGATCCCTTCTTCGGGGCCTATGCCCACCTGGATTATCCCTTGCTGGTGCCGCTGACGGTCGCCGGGACCTACGCGTGGACTGGAGACGTGGACACGGCGATGAAGGGCTGGTGGCCGCTGCTTGCCGGTGCGGCCGGGGCCGGCCTGTACTGGGGTCTGACTGGCCTGGTGGCGCCTTTCGCCAGGTTGGGCGGAGTCCTTGTTTGGGTGAGCCTGCCCGAAGTCTGGACGCACGCCGTTGGCCGCTACACCGGGTACGCGGACCTGCCCCTGGCTGTTCTCGTTCTATTCGGGAGCCTGTTCTTCTACCGCTGGCTGCGCAAGCCCTCCCAGGAAGCGCCACTGGTCGCGGCCTTGTTCTTCGGACTCGCCGGGTTCACGAAGAACGAGGGGCTGGTGGTTGCTGTGACGGGACCGGCCCTCGTCTTGTTGGTTTGCCTCGGCCGTGGCCACCCGAATGGACCTGACTCGGCGAGTGCGTCATGCACACCGCAAGAGGCGCGGGTAGCCCTTGGGCCCTCTAGGCCAGCGCCCGTGAGGTTGGGCAAGGAAGGGATGCTAGCCGTCGCCCTGAGCGCGGGGGTGGTCTCTCCGTGGCAGTGGCAACGCCAGGTGTTGGGACTACAAGGTGAGTTCCAGTTCAACTGGGATGCCGTGCAGGCCGGGTGGGTTGCGCGTAGCTGGGCCGTGGCGCAGCATCTGACCGAGCTGGCGATGGATCCTTTCCGGTTCAGCCACCTTTGGTTGGTGTTGCCGTTGATCTCTCTGGCATTGCTGGCGCTGGCCCCACGACAGTGGCTGGTGGCGGTTCCGCTGCTGCTGTTGCTAGCGGTGCAGTTGGGCGCTGCCAGCACTGTGTACCTGATCACCCCTTACGATCTCCAATGGCACCTCGGAACCTCGGCCGACCGGGTGCTGTTCCAAGCGGCACCTTTGGCGCTGCTCCTGATGACCCTGTACGTGGGTGGGCTGATGGAGGACTTTGCTAAGATCGAACGCGATGTTGCAACACCTGGACCTTGAGCCTCTTGAGAGCGACCAGCCCCCGAGTCGCGTTCAGCCGGAGACCCTCGCGTGGATCGTGCTTGGGGTGGCCTTCGGCGTGTTCTGCGCGGTAGGGCTGGCGGGGACGCTGTTGGCACGCTGGTACCTGGAAACCGCTTCCGACGCCCAAACCGCCAAGGTGGCCGTCCTGAGCGGAACCTTGTTGACCCAGCCCCCGAGGCAGCAGGAATGGATGGGCACGACCTCAGAGGCTTCCTTGAAACCCGGCACCCGCCTTCGGACCGACAAGGGGTCCGAGGCCTTCTTGACCTTCTTCGAGTACAGTACGTTGCGTGTCTATGCGGATAGCGAGCTTGAAGTTGTGCGGCTCGCGTCATCGAGATTCGGGCCGCCTCGAGACCTGGTGGAGTTGGTCCTGCAAGGGGGGAAAGTGCACGTGGGGATTGCACCCTCCTTAGAAGGTGAAAAGGAGGTCAGGTTCTCCACGCCCCATGGCAGCTTCAAACTGGACGAAGGAAGCTACACGCTGGACGTCACCAACGATCGCACGCAACTGCGGGTGGCGGAACGAGGTCGGGCAGAAGCACGGTCCAAGGACGCCATCTTCACGCTTGAGCCAGGTCAGCGCATCGACCTTGGCCCCCGAGCCACCGGGGCTCCCACCCAGTCGTGGGACGATCTGATCCGGAACGGGACCTTCGCCGAGGGTTTCATGGGATGGCGTACAGGAAACGCCTTGGGCTTCCCCGAAGGGACCGATGTGGTGGCCCAGCAGTCGCTGACCATCGACGAGGGCCGGGTGGCGGTCCGCTTCGCCCGGGGTGGGAGCAAGGGCACCCACAACGAGAGTTATCTCTACCAAGAGGTCAATCGAGACGTCTCCGACCTCGCGGAGCTCTACCTCTCCCTTGACGTGAAGCTGCTGCAACAGAGTCTGTCGGGCGGGGGATACCTGGGAACTGAGTACCCCGTGATCGCGCGGCTGAACTACCGTAGCGCGGCCGGGGACGGACTGATGGTCCTTGGGTTCTACTATCAGAACGATGCCAACAACCGGACGGACGTGGGGGTGCTGCGGCCACGCGGCGTCTGGACCTCCTATACCACCCCTGTCAACTTGATGGCGCTGAGCCCGAGGCCTCAGAGAATCGTGTCGGTACAGATTGGGGCCAGTGGCTGGGATTATGAGAGCCTGGTGGCAAATGTGCGATTGGCGGGTAGGTAGGGATGGGTCGAGGGCCCGTTGATCCAACGGCCCTGGGCGCGGCGTGGCTCCCTACTTCGAGGGGCCAGACTTAAACCCGTAATATTCGTCGTTTTCCATCAACTGCTGAACCGCTTCGGCGTTGATGACGCCACCATACTCGTACCCCGTCCATTCCGACGCGGCTACCCTCAGCTCCTCCGCCGTCATGGGCCGGTTGCCCTCGGCCAAGAGGATGCGAAAGAGCACCTCCTTCAAGGGCAGGTGCGGGTCTCGGTATTCCGGCTTGCGCGAGCAGCACTCCTGGATGATGGTGACAGGGTCACCGCCGGCACGCCCTCTTCGGGTGGCAAAGCGGACTCGGCCGCGGCCGCTGGGGGCCTCCTCGACCTGGGCTTGGGGGGATGCCAACGACCCCATCTGGGTCCGGCTCTCCATGCACATTCGGTCTCGCAGGAAGGCGTCTCGTGAGCGCTTCTTCGCCGCGTAGCCGTCAAAATTGATGAAGTACGTCGGGGTAGCAGGGGCGTCGTCCCTCTGCCTCGACACAAGCTCCCCAAGTGGTTCCGTTTCTGCCATCGCTCCCTCACCCTGGCCCTCTCCCCTTCAGGAAAAGAGGAAACTCGCGGGGTTACTCTTCGAAGGGCTGTTCCATGTCAGCCTTGCCGGCCGTGATCATGTGGAGATAAGGGGTGGACGTCGCCGTTGCGTTGCTCGCCTCTTCATCGACGTCGAGGGGTTCACCCACGAACATCTTCCCGTACTCCTCGATACCCCCCTTGGTCATATCTTGTTCGCAGATAAACTTCATGCGGGCGTCGATGACGCCGAGGTCAAAGGGAACGGTGAAATAGAGGTCCGCGATGACCGCCTGGATGTCGAAACGAGACAGGGAGGTCCGGTCCCTGCCGTTGGTCTCAGCATACTTTGTACGCGGTAACAGGCCCAGGAGGTTGGCGGTGCTGAGCCAGCCACGGTGATCTCGGACGCGGAAGGGGGCCACCGAGATCAGGTAGTCGCAGGACAGGATCACGTTGGGGATCCAGAAGTTCGCCAGGGCGTTGGGCTTGGGGAGAGGGTTTTCGACCTCCACCAGGGTGCAGTCGCGCACGTCGAGGCCGAGCACGCGCGGGAAGTCATAGCCGAGGGATCGGTAGACGGAGCGGGCGTGATCATCGACCGGACATTCGAGTAAGACGATGTCGGCGTCGCTAATGCGACGGATTCCACGGATGACGGCCGCGAGGGTCTCCCGACTCGTGGTCACGGGGTAAGGCAGGGCGGCGTAGGCGGCGGCGGGTTTCACGAGGACCCGCCGGGCACGGGACACCTCGATAGGAGGTTCGAAGATGAAGTCGGCGGCGTCGTACATCATGGTGGAGTTCCCTTAGGCGCCCGAGGAAGGGTGTCCCAACAGCTGTACGTCCACCTCTTCCCCTGCCTCGACGGTCTGACGGTCCTCGTAGATGACTATCAGGCCATTGGCTAAGGCCATGGAGGTCAGGATATTGGAGCCTTGGGGGCCGGTCAGCCGGGCGTAAAGCTTACCCGCACGCTTGTAGACGTGTGCACGTGCGTAGAAACGGCGTCCATCGCCGTTGGACACGCGCTCCTCCAGCACCGCCTTCGCTATCGCAGGATCCTCGGCGGGGCGGCCCATCATCTTCATGATGGCCGGGTGCACGAACTGGTCGAAGGCGATCATGGAGCTGACAGGGTTGCCGGGGAGACCGAGGTGGGGGATCCTGGTGCCGTCATCCCGCTGGAGCATGCCGAAGGCAAGCGGCTTACCCGGGCGCATGCGCACCCGCCAGAAGTCCATGGTGCCCTGGCGGGTGAGGACATCCTTGACCAGGTCATACTCGCCTGTCGAGACGCCCGCGGACGTGACGAACAGGTCGGCGCTCAGACCCGCCCGGACTTTTTCGGTGAGGTCCTCAACCGTGTCTCGGGCAATGGGGAGGACCTTTGGAACGGCGCCGCACGCCATCACTTGCGCCGCGATGATGGTGCTGTTGCTGTTGAATATTTGACCCGGGCCCAACGGTTCCCCGGGCTCGCGCAACTCGTCGCCGGTGGCGAGGATAGCGATAACAGGCCGGCGGGTGACTTCCACCCGGTCGTAGCCGAGGCTTGCAAGGACGCCAAGGTGGGCGGGGCCGAGGACGGCGCCCCTTTGGAGGATCAGGGCGCCCTTCGCCACGTCCTCACCTCTCGGGCGCACGTTCGTCCCGGGGGAAAGAGCTTTGCGGACCTGGATCTCCCGGATCATGGCGCCAGGGGTTCCCCCAAGCCGTTGATCGACCTCGTCGGTGTCCTCATACGGCACGACCGTGTCCGCGCCCAGAGGTACGGGTGCGCCGGTCATGATGCGGACGGCGACCCCGGGGCGGACCTTCCAGTCACCGGGGTGGCCCGCGGCGACGTGGCCGATCACCTCTAGTCGGACCGGCCTTTCGGTAGACGCGCCTCGGATATCTGCGGCGAGCAGGGCATAACCATCCATCGCTGAGTTGTCCATAGGCGGGACATCAAAGGGAGCGCTCACGTCTTGGGCCAGCGCCTGGCCCTGGGCTTCCAGCAAGGGTCGATCCTCGGCTGGCAACTGCACCACGTGGTCGAGGATGCGGGCCCGCGCCTCCTCGACGCTCATCATGCCGTCAGATTCCTCCGGGTGATAGTCGTGGTGCTCGGTCATGGTATCTGGCCTCAGTGGGACCGGATCAGGGCGCCTGGGTTCTTCCCGGAGCCCTGCGCCACGGACCTCTACCGCAACCCCTGGTAAACCGCTATGGCCACCAGCGGGGTGACCTTGACCTCGACGACGGCGGCGAGGAAGAGAAGAGGCACGAAGACGGCGGCGCCCTTGGCCCAGTTGACGAGGGCCACCGCGAGCCCTTGGCCCAAGGTGCGATCCTTAGGAACGGACATCAGGCACATGCCGACCCATACGTTCAAGGCACTGGCGAGCACCAGGGCCGGGACCTCCAGGATCCCGTGGGGGATGACCAAGGCGAAGAGTAGAGTGGACGCGTCCGCGCCGGCCAGCCCGGCCTGGCCGGCCAGGAACCCGACCACGGCAGCGGTGGCAACGGCCATCAGCAGGCCAGCGGCGCCGAAGCTGAAGAGGGAGAGGACACCGGCAAGGAAGATCGTGCGCAGATTGTGAAAGAAGACGTCTGTCACCGAGACGGAATCTCTGATCCCGGTCACGCCGGCCGGGTCCAAGGGCTGCGCCGTGGCGAGGACGGGAAGCTGGAGCGGATTCTGCAAGGCAAGGCCGTAGCCAATGGTCCCTCCGGCAAGGAGGGCGAACAGCACCAGAAGCAAGGGACCCCGGTAGGTTCGGAAGAGCCTCGGGATATCGGATGTATAGAGGCGACGAAGCGTAGGCGGCGGTGTTGCCGCGGTCCTGCCCCCTCCCGAGGGAAGCAGGGGCAGAGTGGCCGGGTCACCGGGCAACTGCGCCCAGGTCCGCTTGAACAGGCGGCCGACAGAGCTGAGGTCGAAGACGTCATTCTCTCGGGTGAGGATCTCCTCCCGGTTGAAAAGCTGGATCCCCATCCGGACAAGCATGGCGGAAACGACCACGAACGCGGCCAGGACGAGCCAGAGGACATGCCCGTTGCCGGTGAGGACGAGCATGACCTCTCCCTGCACCGCAAGAGCCACGGGGATGATGATGAAGCTGGCCAGCAGGTTTGCTGCCCTGACGGTCGGCGCCTGGCTGGAGACGACGACAGCCGCGGCGACCATCGCGAGGGCTTCCACGAAGCCGAGGAGAATCGCCAGGGCCAAGAAGTCCGGAGGCACCTCCAAACCCAGAAAGAAACCCATTCCAGCCGTGAAGACAGCTAGTCCGACGACACTGAGGACTGCGGGTGGAGTAAGCACAGCCAGGAACTTGCCAAGGAACATCTGACCATCGGAGATGGGCGTGGCCAGGAGCGCCTCGAGGGTATTCCGTTCCCTTTCACCGGCGAAGCTCTCCAACGCGATGATGAGGCTGAAGGAGATAGGGAAGAAGGCGGCCATGGTGGCACCGAAGACGGCGGCCTTCTCGCCGGCGAGACGGGGGTCAACGCGATCAAGGTAGGGAAGTCCTACATTCATCCCGGCGACGAGGATGCCGGGGAAGAGGAGGGCCAGGGT
>CAZPYZ010000253.1:0-6454 GCA_964590215.1 uncultured Dehalococcoidia bacterium
GGCCAGGCCATGTCGGAAGATCAGGCCATCGCTTACGCCTTGGCATGACAGCGCGGAGGGTCCGGTCAACGCGGAGTTCAGTTCAGCCACGCTGTAAGCCAATCGGCGGCGCCCCGCTAACGGATTACGAGCAGGCAACGATGAAGTCAATCTGTCCGCTCGCGGCGAGAACCTTGCTTGCTCTCTGGGCATACGAGACACAGGCAAAGCGCTGCCGCCTGTCACCCCGGAGGAGGTCAAACGCCATGTCGGTGCTAGATGTCCCGTCGAAGCATGGGCGCACCTACGAGCCTGCAATAACTCATCGAGTGGAATCCCTACGTGCTGAACTCGTCGGCATTAGCCTGGATATTCACGCCCACCCCGAGCTGAACTACCAGGAACACCACGCCGCGCGCGTCTTGGCGGACGCCTTGGAACGCCATGGCTTCGAGGTTGAACGGGCCACCGGAGGTGTGGAGACTGCGTTCCGCGCTACCGCGCGAGGCGGTGGTGGGGAGGGGCCCACGGTAGCGATTCTGGCTGAGTACGATGCGCTGCCCGGCATCGGTCACGGCTGCGGCCACAACCTCATCGCGATGTCGGCTCTTGGGGCCGGACTGGGGGCAAGGGCCGCGTTGGATTCGCTGCCGGGGAGCCTGGTGGTCCTGGGGACGCCAGCGGAAGAAGGGGGTGGAGGCAAGATTCGTCTATTGGAAGCAGGTGTCTTCGACGGAGTGGACATCGCCTTGTCCTCCCATCCCGGCTCCAACCGCACGGTGATTCGAACCGACGTGCCGCTGGAAGAGAGCTCCCATCTGGCGATGGTTGGCTACCGGTTCGAATATTTTGGGAAGGCGGCCCACGCAGCTGCTTGGCCCCAAGAGGGGATCAACGCCCTCAACGCCGTCATTCACCTGTTCACGGGTATCGATGCATTGCGCCAGCATCTCCGTGAAGACGTACGCATTCACGGGATCATCACTGACGGCGGCGTTGCCGCGAACGTTGTACCAGAGTTCGCGGCAGCCAGCTTCATGCTCAGGTCCCGAAGCCGGGACTATCTCAAGGAAGTGGTTGAGAAAGTGCACAAGGTGGCAGAAGGTGCCGGGGTCATGACGGGTGCTCGTCTGGAGATTAGGGCGGCGCACCCCCCGTACGAGAATGTCCGGCTGAACTCGGTCCTGGCACGGGTGACCAAAACCAACGCCGAAGCCATCGGGATGCATCTCGACGAGCCGCGGCCTACTGATATTGGCTCGGCGTCCACAGACTTCGGTAACGTCAGCCAGGTCTTGCCGGCATTTGCGCTGCGCTTCGCAGTGAGCACTGAAGCCATTCCGGGACACTCCATCTTGATGCGGGAAGCAGCGCAAAGTGACCTTGGTCACGAGAACGCTCTCAATGTCGCCAAAACTCTCGCCCTAACGGCATGCGATCTGCTTAACACTCCTGCCCTGGTTGCCGCCGCCCGAGAGGAGTTTGCTGCTCGGGAGAAAGCCCAGTCGTCGGGGTGAAACCGTTCGGACGGGGTGGCGATGCAATGCATCGCGTCGGACGGAGGGACTGAAGCTGGCAACGTAGCCCCCGTTGCCGGAACTTCCGACCTGGTTGCCGCCGGCCACCGACTCTACGCATGCCACCATCGGGGTCTAGCTAGGATGATGTCCAGGCCGGACTGGCCTTATAGCTCGGCGCGAAGCACAAGCTTCGCAGAATGGCTCGGCGGAGTGGACCTGGAGGGGCATTCGATCTTACTCTGATGTGTCAGTTGACCCGAGGAGTACACCCGTGAACGAAAGGACTATACCCCGCCGGCGGTTTCTCCAGACCAGCGGCTGGAGCGCAGTTGCGTTGGCGGCCGCCCCTGCCCTGGGCCTGGCCATAGGGTGCGCTCCCGGAATCGGGGCCCCCCAGCCCGAGGCCGGCGTTGGAACGGGGCCGCGGCAACCCTGGGAGGAGGAGTGGGACAAGCTGGTGGCCGCTGCCAAGGGAGAGGGTGTGGTCGTGGTGAACACCTTTGTCGGGGACAGCTACCGCAAGCCCCTGGACGCGTTCGAGAAGGCCTTCCCTGGCATCACCGTCGAACACAGCACCTTCGGAACCGGGAGCATCTTCGCTCCTAAGGCCATCCAGGAGCGGGAGGCGGGCATCTACACATGGGATGTGAACCATGTAGCCCCCTCGACCTCCCTCTCCACCTTGCTGCGGGCAGGCGCCTGGGATCCGGTCCGGGGCTACGTCTTCCCGCGGCCCGACGTGGTCGACGACGCCAACTGGATCGGGAGCTTCGAATGGGGGTTCGTGGGGCCCGAGCGCAGATACCAGTACGTGTTTGCGTGGGCCAAACGACTCCCCTTCTGGATCGACACCAGGCAGGTGCGGGAGGACGAGATAAAGAGTGTGCGGGATCTGCTGAACCCAAAGTGGAAGGGGAAAATCCTCATGGCCGACGTCCGCACCGGCGACACGTTCATCCCCATGACCGGGATCCGGCTGAAAGTGGGCGACGACGTGATCAAGCAGCTTATGGTTGACCAGCAGCCGGTCTTCAGCCGCGACTATCGCCAGATGGCCGAGCAGATGGTGCGGGGGAGCTACGCCATCTGCAACGGCATCCGCCTGCCGGTGCTCAAGGAGTTCTTAGACGAGGGATTGGGAAAGAACCTCAAGAATATCGCGGTCGAGGAGGCCGTGGATATCCAGATCGACCACGTGAACGTCTTTAATAAGGCGCCTCATCCCAACGCGGCCAAGCTCTACGTAACCTGGCTGCTGACCAAGGAGGGACAGGCCGCGTGGCAGCAGGCCCAAACGCTGCGAAACAGCCGCCGCAGGGACGTGCCGGTTTTCGACCCGAATACACAGCTAAAGGACGGAGAAGAGAAGATCTACCCCGCCCTGGACTTGGAGCTAGACGCGGTAGATGCGACGCAGAAGCTCCTGAACTCGCTGGTCCGGTAGTGGGTCCAGGACCTGCGGGCAGCGCAGCCACGCGAGGGGGACCACTGAGGCCTGTCTCAGGATCTCGGAACCGGCACGGGAGCATCGAGAGATTCCACTAATACACCAGGGGCAGTAATAGGGCACACGGGAGCCCATCTGACCAGGAGGGACGCCATGCTGAGCAAGGAACTGAACGAGCTGCTGACGAGGGTCGGTCCCGGCACCCCCATGGGCGACCTCATGCGCCGCTACTGGCACCCGATTGCGGGGGCCGCCGAGCTGGACGAAAACCCGGTCAAGAAGGTCAGGGTGTTGGGAGAGGACCTTGTGCTCTACCGAGACCGGACCGGCGTCCTTGGGCTCATAGACGAGCCTTGCCCCCACCGGCGGGTTTCCCTGGAGTACGGCATCCCCGAGGCGGAGGGGCTGCGCTGTCCCTACCACGGGTGGGTCTTCAACCACGAGGGGCGCTGTCTGGAGCAGCCCGCGGAGCCCTGGGACAGCACCTTCAAGGACCGGATTACGACCAAGGCTTACCCGGCGCAGGAGCTGGGCGGCCTCGTCTTCGCTTA
The DNA here is from genome assembly GCA_964590215.1 of uncultured Dehalococcoidia bacterium. Taxonomy (GTDB): domain Bacteria; phylum Chloroflexota; class Dehalococcoidia; order SHYD01; family SHYD01; genus CAZPYZ01. The sequence continues at coordinate 3,498 of CAZPYZ010000253.1, forward strand.
CCTCGGTCCCGAACCCGCGCCGCTCCTCCCCAGGTTCGACCTGCTGGTGTGGGACAACGTGGTAAGGCAGATAGGCCTCACGTTGCTTCCCTGCAACTGGCTCCAGTGCATGGAGAACTCCCTGGACCCGGTGCACGTGGAATGGCTCCACGGGTACTACATGGACTACGTGTGGACCCGGAAGGGCCAGACTCAGGGCCAGCAATTTCGGGCGAGGCACAAGAAGATCGGGTTTGATCGCTTCGAGTTCGGAATTGTGAAGCGCCGGGTCGTGGAGGGGAACACCGAAGAGGACGACCCCTGGCGGGTGGGACATCCCATCGTCTTCCCGACCATCCTGCGCGTCGGGGGCTCGGGAGTCTACCGGTTCGATTACCGGGTCCCGGTGGACGACGTCCAGACCCTGCACATCACCTACTCGGTGTATCGCCCGGGGATTCCGCTGCCACCCCAGGAGTCGGTGCCGGTGTACGAACTACCGATGTTGGACGAGCGGGGGAAGTGGATGACCGAGGTGATCCTGGTCCAGGACTTCTTCGCCTGGGCAAGCCAGGGAACCATCGCGGCGCGGGACAAGGAGCACCTGGGGCAGAGCGACATCGGGGTCATCATGTTCCGCGAGCTGCTGCGGGAGCAACTGGATCTGGCGCGCGAGGGCAAGGACCCCATGGGCGTGATCCGCGATCCAGACAGGAACGGTTGCATCCTGCTGCCACAAGAAGAGCACTCCTATGACGCTCGGGTAGCCTGGAGGATGGCCCAGCAGTGGGAGGGAAACCGCCTGCAGATCACGCCGGAACGGTTCAGCCCGATGCAGTCCGAGGTACAGGCGCTCTTTCGGGAGGCGCATTCACGCGGTGACGGAGGCGAGGGACTGCTGGCGGCTCCCGACTTCCCCGCTATCCCACCGGGAGAGCATCACCGGGAGACGGTACTCCGGCGGTAGGCCCGAAGAAGGGGTTCCAAAACCAGACCATCCGCCTCGAAGGCAAGGCGAGCGGCCTCTCTCCGGGGCTTACCTTTGCAGGTCAAGGCCCGCCACCCTGGAAGGTAAGACCGTCGCAGGGGCTAAGGCAGGAACAGCCGAGCGTAGTGGTTGTCCACCACATCTCCCTCGCCAGAGACGGTGAAGTTCGAGGTGATGTAGCCCTTAGCCCCTCGGAACTCCCCATCACCATCGGTCACGGTCCATATCACTGCCCCCGCCATGAGCCCGGATACGGGGCTGGGCCCAATATGCCCCGCGCCCACGGTCTCGAACGTGACGCTGCCCCGGTTCCCGTAGCGGATGGCGCCACTCTCCTGAAAGGTATCGCCGCTCAGGGCTACGTCAGATGCGAAGCTGACGAGCTCCTTTTGCGGTCCTTCGCCCGAGGTGGTGGCCTTAAGCCGGTTTGGGTCCCCACCGACCGAAGCGGCTTTGCCCCTGAGCTCGCAAGTAAAGATCAGCTCTGGCATGACTAGATCTCCTCCCGATAGCATTTGATCCGCCCCGCGGCTTGTTTCGAGTCTAGCCGGCTGAGCAGGTTCTTGGATGATATCGCAGACTGTGCCGGACGGGAGCCGCTGCGCCCTCCTTCTGACGTCACCGGATGGCAGGAGTCCTGCCTCTGGGTGGGGAGAGCGCCCCGCGGCGGCCCGCGTTCAGGTCGAGGAGAGCACCTCTGGCTGGCCCGCCGATCCCATCTGGTTGATGGCGAGGATCAGCTCGTTAAGCCGGCCCGCGTTCTGGCCCTGGTACCTGAACGCAATCCGCGGCTTGGACCGCAGTGCAGGCTGATCCTCCTCCGGGGGCAGTGGCCCGGTCCGGGTGATCCTGCCTGCCTCGATAAGATCACCAAATTGGCGGGTGAGCTGCACCAGCTCTCCATCGGCCAGGTCCCGCTCCAGTCGTATCACCAGCAGGTCCCCCACCTGCCGTAGCGAGTGGTAGGTCGAGTAGTACGACGTTAGCCAGGCAACCCCCTCCTCCGAGGAGTGGGCGATCTTGTAGAAGGAGAGGTCCTCGGGCGAGATGTAGCCTCGGCTCAATAGCTCCTGGCGCACAAAGGACTCCCACCGTTCCCAATAGCGCTCGCCAGGCAGCTCCATCAACACCAGCGGCTTCGGCGGCGTCTTGCCGGTCTGGAGCAACGTCAACAGCTCGAAGCCCTCATCATGGGTCCCAAAGCCACCCGGAAATAATGCAAAGGCATCGGCCTCCATCACGAAGAAGAGCTTCCGGGTGAAGAAATAGCGGAAAGTGATGAGCTTACCGTCCTCCTGAAGCAGGTCCGTGGCCGCCCGTTCGAAGGGGAGCAGAATGTTCACCCCAAAGCTGTTCTGCGGCCCTGCGCCCTCGATGCCAGCCCGCATGATCCCCTCGGCGGCCCCCGTGATGACCATAAAGTCCCGTTCGACCAGGGCCCGGCCAAACGCGACTGCCAGGTCGTAGTAGGGATCACCTCGGGGGGTCCGCGCCGAGCCGAAGATCGACACCTTGCGTACGCCCCGATACGGCTTGAACACTCGCGCGGCATAGCGGAACTCCGCCACCGCCCGGCTGAGCAACTTCAAATCGAGGATATCGAGCTCATCCCGCTTGCATTTCAGGGCATTCAGCAGGATCTCCTGATAGAGAAAGGAGCGCAGGTCCGACGCCTGGGCAGCGGCAATTGCGGCTGCTTCCCGCAGGATATCGTCGGCGCTGTCCAGCCTCATCTCGGCCATCGCCCTCCATCCTATCGCACGGTGCACCGGCTGTTCAGCCGCCGCGCGAAGGCTCGCGAATGCGCAAGTTTCTTTCCCTAAGCCCAAAAGTCCTCTCCCCTGCTCTTCAGGAGTCAAGCCAATTGGAGAGGAGCAGGAGTCAAGTATTTTGACCACGCCCTCAAAATTAAGCTGTGGCTGAAGCGCCAGAAGCATGGCCACCACACCCGCGACGTGGGGGGAGGCCATCGAGGTGCCTGAAAAGCTGG
>CAZPYZ010000254.1:0-6447 GCA_964590215.1 uncultured Dehalococcoidia bacterium
CGGCCCTCGGCATCCAGGCCCTCGGTCTTGATGAGGGCGAAGGCGACGTCGCGGTCCAGCAGGGTGTCGTGGGCGAGATAGACACGCTTTTTCCCGCCCTCGCCCAGGAAGCGCTTGACCTGGTAACGGCCTTGGGCAAAGGCTTCAGGGTGGGTGCTGGAGGCGGGCGCCATTTCTGCCCCCGCGGTGGCAGACACCGCTGCATCCGCCCCTTCGAGCCCGCGCTGCACTACGACCAGGAGCCCTTTCGCGTCGGCGCTGTCCGGGTCGAAGTTGAGGGCTCGCCGGCAAAGTTCACCAGCCCTGGCCCACTCTCCCTTACCCGCCGCATCCTCGGCTTCGTCCAAGAGCCGCTCGACCTGGCGTTGGATGCGCTCGCTGGTCATAAGATCAAGGGCCTCGTGTATACAATCTCTCGTCGCCGTACAGGAGCGCGCCGTGGTCGACGGACCTCGTTTCCATGGTAAGGTGGGCTGCGCAGTCCCTTGCTATCGCCCGTAGTCGTTCAAAGCGGCTGGGACCATCCCGTTCCTGGTGTATCCGTTCCAGCCGTTGCCGCACCGCCTCGGTGACCGCGGCCGTCACGCTCTCGCCCGTCAGTCCCGCCAGCTCTCTCGCCAGGCGGTGCGTCTCTTCGTTCTTTATATTGAGGCTCATGCGCTCTGTGCTGCCCTTTTACCTTTCTGCTCTGCCATTCTACTGCCCCTCCCCACGTAGTTCACCAGGCGTCAAATCGAGAGTGCGCCCTCCGGCGCATGACCGATTGACGGGTGTCGCGTCCTCTCCCATAATCTCCCCCAACCATGACCGAGACCCGGACAGGCGGCCGAGTGCTAGTGTCCGTCGGCGCGTGCATCGCCGGTAACCTCCTGCTCCGGGCCGCTGGAGCGGCGGCGATCTCTACCATCGCCCTCTTCCTGGCGCACATCGACAGGACGCTCTACCCGGTCCCGGCGACGTTCCTGGGCGTCCTGGCCGCCACCTTTTACACCACCGAGCTGCTCACCGCGCCGGTCTTCGGCAGCCTGAGCGACCGTTTCGGCCGCAAGCCCTTCATGCAGTTGGGGGGTATCTTCGGCGCCGTGGCTATCCTGGCCCTGCCGCTGCTCCCGACGATCCCGCTGTTTGTCGTCGCCCGCCTGGCCGAGGGACTTTCTTCCGCCAGCTCCATCCCGTCCGTGCTCGGCCATCTCGCCACCGCGACGGCGGGGTCCGCCGCCTTCCGGGGACGTGTAATGGCTGTCTTCGAGGTGGCCACCGTTCTCGGCTTCGCGGGGGGCGCAGCCCTGGGCGGCATCCTATGGGATTCGCAGGGGCCGATGGCCTTTTACAGCATCTGCGGCATCTACCTGCTGTCGATGCTGTCCTTCACCCTGGTGCAGCGCGTCCATCACGAGCACCCTCACCCCCAAGGCCGCTGGCTGGCGGTGCGAGAGCTGCTCCGGAACCAGGCAGTCGTTGGGTTCATTCCGGCCTGGGTCAGCGTCAACGCCATCCTTGGCGTCTGGTTCTCCCACCTGGGCTTCCAGATGGCCCGCCAGGTGGACAATCCACAACTGCTGGTCGGCGGCTTCACAGGCACGGAGGTCGGCCTGGCCACCGGAGGCGTGGCCCTGGCCTTCGTGGTGGGGACCGCCGCTTGGGCAGCAGTCTTCGGCCGCATCAAGACCCGCACCATCATGGCCATCGCGCTGCAGGCCATCGCCTGCTGTGCCGTCCTTATCTATGCCCTGAACCACACCCCTGAGGACGCGGTCGCTCGCATCTGGGTGTTCTCGGGCGCGATCGGCATCGCGGTCCTGGTCATCAGCGGCTTCACTCCTGCGGCGCTGGCGTACCTTGCGGAGCTGTCGGAGGGGTTCCCGCAGAACCGCGGTGGCATGATGGGACTGTACTCCGTGCTCCTCGGGTTGGGGCAGCTCATCGGCGGCTGGCTGGGTGGCTTCTTCGCCGAGGCGTGGGCGGTGGACGGCCTTATCCTCCTGACCATGGTCCTGGGCCTCGCCGCCAATTTGAGCATCCTGGCCATCAGCCGCTCCAACGGGCGCCCCATCGCACCCTCCCGGGACCCCGGAGCGGCGGTGGTATGATGTAGTTACTAAAGTAGTCACAAAAGGTCGCTATGGGAACCATAGGCATACGAGAGCTTAAGGCACGAACAAGCGAGATCATGAGAAAGGTCAGCCAGGAAGGCCAACAGTACGACGTGACCAACCGGGGCCGCGTCGTTGCTCGCATCGTGCCGGCGCCCAAGCGAATGACCGACGAGGAGTTCCGCGCATTCTGGGAAGAATGGGAGCGGCAAGCGGAGGAGACCAGCAAGTACTGGCCCAAGGGCCTCACCGCCGTAGAGGCGATACGCGAAGGCCGGGACCGCGTCTAGCTTGGTCGTCGACGCCAACGTTTGGGTAAGCGCCGCGATTGGCAGTGAGGCCACTCATGAGGCCAGCGCTCGTTGGATCGCCCAACAGGTAGCTCAGAGTGGCCCGTTCATCCTTCCGACCCTCGTCTTGCCCGAAGTCGGGGGCGCGATAGCCCGCCGGACAGGACAAGCCGAGAGGGGCGACTATTGGGTGGCTCGAATCGCTGGACTCGCCGGAGCTGAGTTCGTCACGCTGGATGTCCCCCTTGCCCTCCGCGCCGCAACCCTGGCCACCCGTCTGAAGTTGCACGGCCCGGATGCGGTTTACGTCGCGATCGCAGACATGTACCGTGTTCCCCTGGTGACCTGGGATCGACAGATTCACGACCGAGCGAGCAACGCGATCGCCGTCATGCGCCCTTGACCGCCACTCGGTTGCCGCACCTTCCGAGGCTCCGCTACAATTCGGACACCACACCCCAACCTCGACATAAGGCCGAGCCATGCAAACTTATCCCCCCGACAAGATCCGCAACATCGTCCTGCTCTCTCACGGCGGCGCCGGGAAAACCTCTCTCGCCGAGGCGATGCTGTTCGATGCCGGCGCCGTCAACCGGCTGGGCAAGGTGGACGACGGTACCACGACCTCGGACTGGGACCCCGACGAGCAGAAGCGGAAGATAAGCACCAACACCTCCGTTTTGCCTCTGGAGTGGAAGGGCCACAAGATCAACCTGCTGGACGCCCCCGGCTACGCAGACTTCGTGGGCGAGATGAAGTCGGGGGCCAGTGTGGCCGATGCCGCAGTTATCGTCGTGTGCGCCGCTTCGGGCGTGGAGGTGGGGACCGAGTTGGTCTGGCGCTACGCCGACGAGGTAGATCTACCTCGGCTCATCCTCATGAACAAGATGGACCGGGAGAACGCCGATTTCTTCCGCAGCCTGGAGCAAGTGCAGGGGACTTTCGGCAAACGCTGTGTCGCCTTCCAGCTCCCCATCGGCGCCGTGTCCACCTTCAAAGGCATCGTTGACCTCATCGCTCAGAAAGCGTATCTGGGCCCGGAAGGGACCGAAGCCGAGATCCCGGCAGACCTGCAGGCGGTCGTCGCCGATCACCGGGAAAAGCTGGTCGAGGCCGTGGCGGAGACGGACGATGATCTCATCGCGAAGTACTTGGAAGGGGAGGAGATCCCGGAGGATGAGCTGCGGCGGGCTCTCCACACCGCCCTCGCCCAGGGGAAAATCGTGCCGGTCCTGGCGGGCTCCGGACTGCAGAACGTGGCTATTCGACCGTTCATGGACGCGGTCATCTCCCTGGTGCCCGCGCCCGCGGAGCGTACGGCGAGGATGAAGGACGGCAAAGAGCTGAAGGCCGACCCAGCAGGCCCCCTGGCCGCCTTTGTGTTCAAGTCCACCGCCGACCCCTATGTCGGCAAGCTCACCTACTTCAAGGTCTTGAGCGGCACCCTAAAGAGCGACTCGCAAGTCTGGAACCCGGTCAAGGACAAGGCGGAGCGGGTTGGCCAGGTCATGGTGCTCAGAGGAAAGAACCAGGAGCCGGCCCAGCAAGTGAGCGCCGGAGATATCGGCGCCGTGGCCAAGCTCGCGGATACTACCACCTCCGATACCCTCACCACGCGCGAGCAGCCCTTGGTGTTGCCGCCCATTGCTTTCCCGAAACCCGTCTACCGCGCGGCGGTCCATCCCAAGACCAAAGCCGACCTGGACAAGCTGGGCAGCAGCCTGGCCCGCCTCGCTGAGGAAGATCCTACGCTCCAGGTCACCCGGGACCCGGACACGGCGGAGACGATCCTGGCAGGGCTCGGCGAATCCCACGTCGAGATCGCCGTAGAGAAGATGAAGCGGAAATTCGGGGCCGACGTCTCCACCGCGGTGCCGAAGGTGGCCTACAAGGAGACCATCAACGTCAAAGTCCCGAAGGCGGAGTTCAAACACAAAAAGCAGACCGGTGGCCATGGCCAATACGGCCACGTCATCCTATCCATGGAACCGTTGCCTCGGGGCAGCGGCTACGAATTCGCCGAGAAGGTTGTGGGAGGCGTGGTCCCCAAGAACTACATCCCCGCGGTGGAGAAGGGAGTCAACTCAGCGGTCCACGAGGGAGTACTGGCTCGCTTCCCGGTGGTTGACGTCAAGGTGACCCTCTACGACGGTAGCTACCACCCCGTCGACTCCTCGGACATCTCGTTCCAGATCGCGACCCAGCAGGCCTTCAAGGTCGGCATGCAGGCGGGCCAGCCGGTCCTGCTGGAGCCCATCATGGCCTTGAGCGTCATGGCGCCAGAAAGTCTGACAGGCGACATCATCAGCGATCTCAACACCAAGCGGGCGAAGGTCTTGGGGATGAACCCAGCCGACGGGCAGACCACCATCGAGGCCCTGGCCCCTCTGGCCGAGATTCAGCGCTACGCCACCGACCTGCGGTCCATCACCCAGGGCCGGGGGACCTTTTCGATGGAGTTCAGCCACTACGAGGAAGTGCCGGCCCACCTCTCCCAGAAGGTCATCGACCAAGCCAAGAAGGAGCGGGAGGCGGCAGAAAAAGCCTAAGGGTCCTCCGTTGGGTAAGCCGGCGTCACCGCTCTTGGCATTGTCATGCTGAGGCATCACTGGAGCCTCCCGGCCATTCTCTAGCGAATGAAAAGGCGGCTTCTGTCATGCTGACGAAGGAAGCATCTGGTGGTGGAGGCGCGCCTTTACTCCCCAATCTCGCTGGCTCCAACCCCATTTTCGTGGGAGGCACGAAGCATCTGGTGGGGAGGCCCCGCCGCCGCCAGACCCTTCGTTCCTCAGGGTGACAAGACCAGCTTCGTCACCGTATTAATGAAACAGGCTACTAAGGGGCCTTCGACCCGCTGCTAGAACCGCCACACAAGAAAAAGCCCGGGGTAATTCCCCGGGCCGCGACTCACGTCCCGCCGGTTGGAGCCGGGCGGGCTACGCCGCCCGGCGAGATGGGTCCACAGACTCGATGATCGCTTTCCCACCGCAGCGCCCGCATCGCAGGCCTGCAGGGGTCTCGACGGCGTTGCCAGTCCCCGGCCGCACTAATCGGGCGTTCTTGTAAGAAGCGCCCTTCTCGCCTTCCAGCTCGCCGAGGAACCGGCCACAGTTTAGGCAATTGATCTCTGCCCGCACCAGCATTAGCCTCACCTCCCTTCCGGTATCCAGGGGCCTCCGGTGCCCACCGGAGCGCCACATTATCTATATAACTCCGCAGCGCGTGAAAAGTTTCACAGGATTGTATCATCTTTGAGAAATTTTTCGCAAACTTTTCCCGCGCCGTCAGAAAGCCGTATCATAGGCACGCTCCGTTCTGCGGAGTTCTCACAAGGAGGCTGCTATGGTTACCCAGGCCAGAGAGCTGGAAGACCTCATCCGTGAAGACAGGGTTGCCGGCCGCATCTATACCGATCCCGAGATCTTCGACCTGGAGATGGACAAGATCTTTAACCGCTCCTGGGTCTTCGTGTGCCACGAGACCCAGGTCTCCGAACCGGGCGACTACTTCTCCACCTTCATTGGCCTCAACCCCGTGATCGTGGCGCGGGGCGCGGACGATGGCGAAGTGCGCATCCTCTTGAACCGGTGCCGCCACCGTGGCAACATCGTCTGCCAGTACGAGCAGGGCAACGCAAACTACTTCCGCTGCGCCTACCACGGCTGGACCTTTAACAACACGGGCAAGCTCATCGGCGTCCCCTTCAGGGAGGCCTATGGCGACTTCCTGCAGCGGGAGGACATGGACCTCATTCAAACGGGCAGGGTCGGCGTCTACAAGGGGTTTGACTTCGCCAGCATCAGCCCCAACGTTCCTCCCTTGGAGGAGTGGATCGGCCCTGCCCATCGCTACCTGGATGAGTTCGCCAACCAGGGCCCACACGGCATCGAGGTAAGGGCTGGCGTCCAGAAAGCGATGTACCGAGGCAACTGGAAGTTCCAGAACGAGAACGACGCCGACAACTACCACACCGACTTCACCCATGCCGTCGGCGCGGTGATACGGTCCAAGCGGGCTCAGGCCAAGGGCGAGCGGATCGCCCGGTCCGGGCAGCCTCCCGGCTC